>JADHLS010000211.1 GCA_016780605.1 Reyranella sp. | reverse complement strand
CCGCATAGGCCGGATTGACGCGATTCTTGGTGAAGACGGCGAGGGTGTAAGGGCGGGTCATGGTGCCTATTTTACAGGCCACTCAGCCTGTAGTATCGCGCCCCAAAAGATGGCCAAGCCCTACGAGCAGATCCACGACCGCCGCGACATCGTCCGGCGGCGCGCCCTGGAGGAGGCCTTGGCCCAGCTGGTCGAGGACCTGCCGACCGGCGCCGAGCCGCCGCGGGCCGCCGTGCTCGGCCTGCTGCGCGATGCCTTGGCCCGTGGCCGGGCCGAGATCCGCCGCCGCTTCGAGGAGCCGGGCCCGCTGCGCAACGACGGCGATCAGGTGCTGGCCTCGACCTCGTTCCTGATGGACCAGCTGATCCGCGTGATCTTCGATCTCGCCGACCAGCGCATCTATCCCGCCGCCAATCCCAGCGCCGCCGAGCGCCTGGGCGTGGTGGCGACCGGCGGCTACGGCCGCGGCGGCCTGGCGCCGCTCAGCGACATCGATCTCCTGTTCCTGCGGCCCTACAAGCAGACGCCGCGCGGCGAGCAGATCGTCGAGTTCATGCTCTATCTCCTGTGGGACATGGGCCTGAAGGTGGGCCACGCCACCCGCACGGTCGACGAGAGCCTGCGCTATGCCGAGCGCGACCAGACGATCCGCACCGCGCTGCTCGAGGCGCGCTACGTGTGGGGCGATCGCGAGCTGTTCGACGAGCTGACCAAAGGCTTTGCCCAGAAGTTCCTGACCGGCGATGGCCGCGATTTCGTTGAGGCCAAGCTTGCCGAGCGCGACCAACGCCACCAGCGTATGGGCGATTCACGCTACGTCGTCGAACCCAACGTCAAGGAGGGCAAGGGCGGGCTGCGCGACCTGCACCTGCTGTTCTGGATTGCCGAGTATCTCTATCGCGTGCGCGAGCCCAGGGAGCTGGTCGCCAAGGGTGTGCTCACCGCGGAAGAGGCGCGCCATTTCGAGCGCGCCGAGCGCTTCTTCACCACGGTGCGCTGCCATATCCACTACCTCACCGGCCGCGCCGACGATCGCCTGTCGTTCGAGCTGCAGCGCGAGATCGCGGCGCGCCTCGGCTACCAGGACCGGCCGGGCAGCCGCGGCGTCGAGCGCTTCACCAAGCACTATTACCTGCACGCCAAGACGGTCGGCGACCTCACGCGCATCTTCGTCGCCGCCCTGGAAGACAGCCGCCGCCGCAAGCCCAAGCTCGCGGCGTTGTGGCAGACCCTGCGGCCGCGTCAGCTCGACGGCTTCCGCCTCGACGGCGAGCGTCTGGCCGTCGCCTCGTCCGATGCTTTCACCAAGGATCCGGTGGCGATCCTGCGCCTGTTCAGCGTCGCGCAGGAGAACGACCTCGACATCCATCCGGCGACCTTGCGCCTGGTCACCCAGAACATTCGCCTGGTCGATCGGCTGCGCAGCGATCCCGAGGCCAATCGGCTGTTCATGCAGATGATGACGTCGCAGCACGATCCGGAGACGACGCTGCGCCGTCTCAACGAGGCCGGCGTGTTCGGCCGCTTCATTCCCGATTTCGGCCGCGTCGTCGCCCAGACGCAGCACGACATGTATCACACCTATACGGTCGACGAGCACACCATCCGGGCGATCGGCATCGTCTCGCGCATCGAGAACGGCACGCTGAAAGAGGATCATCCGCTGTCGGCCGAGGTGGTGCACAAGATCCTGTCGCGGCCGGTGCTCTATCTCGCGGTACTGCTGCACGATATCGCCAAGGGCCGCGGCGGCGACCACTCGGTGCTGGGCGCCGATGTCGCCATGCATCTCGGACCGCGGCTCGGCCTCAGCGCCGCCGAGACCGAGACCGTGGCCTGGCTGGTGCGCTACCACCTCGCCATGTCGGGTACCGCGTTCCAGCGCGACCTGATGGATCCCAAGACCATCGAGACCTTCGCCTCGTTGGTGCAATCGCCGGAGCGCCTGCGTCTCCTGCTGGTGTTGACCGTGTGCGACATCCGCGCCGTGGGACCGAACGTGTGGAATGGCTGGAAGGCCGCCCTGTTGCGCCAGCTCTACTATGCCACCGAGCAGATGCTGTCCGGTGGCACGCTGTCAGGCGGCCGCGGCGAGCGCATCAAGCAGATCCAGGCGGAGGTCGCCAAGCGCCTGGCAAGCTGGACCGACGCGGAAAAGGAAGAGCATTTCGCGCGCGGCTATGCGCCCTACTGGCTGTCGTTCGACCCCAATACGCTGGCCCGCCAGGCCGAGTTGGTGCGCCGCGCCGAACGCGAGCATCAGCCGCTCGCCATCGAGCATCGCATCGACGGCGAACGCTCGGTCACCGAGGTCACGATCTACACGCTCGATACCCACGGCCTGTTCGCGCGGCTTGCCGGCGCCATGGCGATCAGCGGCGCCAACATCGTCGACGCCAAGATCTTCACCCTGGCCAACGGCATGGCGCTCGACACCTTCTGGATCCAGGACCTCGAGGGCAAGCCGTTCGACGGCCCGCAGCGCCTGGCCCGGCTCGCCGCCCGCGTCGAGATCGCGCTCTCAAACCGCCTCGACATCCAGCGCGAGCTCGACAGCCAGCGGCCATCCTATCCCAAGCGTGACCGCGTCTTCACCGTCGAGCCGCGCGTCTTGATCGACAACAACGCGTCGGACACGTTCACCGTGATCGAGGTCAACGGCCGCGACCGCCCGGGCTTCCTGCATGTCGTGACCAGAGCGCTCACCCGCATGAACCTGCAGATCGCCTCGGCCCACATCACGACCTACGGCGAGCGCGCCGTCGACGTGTTCTACGTCAAGGACCTGTTCGGCCTGAAGGTCGTCAACCAGGACAAGCTCAAGCAGGTCGCCGACACCGTCGAAAAATCGATCCGCGACTTCGATGCCAGGTTCGAGCCGGTGCCGAAGGCGGCAGAGTGACGGCCCGTGGCCGTCATCCCCAGCCTTTGCGAGGGATCTGCCTCAAAAGAGATCCTTCGCTTCGCTCAGGATGACTGCTTCGCAGTCACTCCGGCTTGAACCCGGCATCCTTCAAGAGCGCCGTGTTCACGTCGACCTCGGTCTTGATGAAGGCCTCGAAGTCCTTGGGCCCGCGTGCCGTCGGCACGATGCCGAGCGATGTCGTCTTCTCGATGAAGCCCTTGTCCCTGGAGACCTCCGCCATTGCGGTCGCGAGCTTGTCGACGATGGGATCGGGCGTGTCCCTGGGCGCCCACAGCCCGTACCACGAGCTGATGTTGAAATCCTTCAGCCCGACTTCGGCCGAGGTCGGGATGTTCGGGGCGAGCTGGGTGCGCTCCTTTGAGGTGACGAACAGCCCGCGCGCGCGGCCCGACGTCGCCATCGGCAAGGTCGTCGTCCAGGGATCCATGAAGAACTGCACGTTGCCCGACATAAGGTCGTTGCTGGCCGGCGCCGTGCCTTTGTAAAGGATGGTGTCGAGCGGCAGGCCGACTCGCTTCAGGAAGGCGAGCGTGGCGACATGGCCCGCGCGATCCGCCCGAGGATAGCGCGAAGAAATACCTCTTCGGATCCTTGGCGACGGCGGCGATCGTGCTGGCATAGTCGGTACCCGGCACGTTGTTGTTGCACACCATCACCAGCGGCGCCTCGCCTGCCTGGGCGATGGCGCGGAAGTCGGTTTGCGGATCGTAGGGACAAGACGGCAGCACCGTCTTGCCCAGCACGAACAGGCTCGCATTGAACAGCACCGTGTAGCCGTCGGGATCGGCGCGCCGCACCGTCTCCGAGCCCACCGAGCCTGACGCGCCGCCGATATTCTGGACCACGATCGGCTGACCGAGCTTTTCGGACAGGAACTGGCAGGTAATGCGGCCCAGCCCGTCGGTGCCGCCGCCCGGCGGATAAGGCACGATCACCTTGAGCGGCTTGTTGGGAAAGGGACCTTGCGCGATCGCAGGCGCGGCCAGCAACGACGCGCCAGCCGTGCCAACGAATGTCCTTCTTCTGATCATGGCTGCACGGACACCGATGACGCGCAGGGTTGGCCGTCATGATTTTCGCAAATAGTGCGCACGACACGGCGCGCTTTCACATCGCCGCAGCCCACGCCCAGCGCGCGGGACGTATCGAGATGCTGTTTCAACGTCGCCGTCCCTCCGACCCCGATTGGATCAGGCACACCTTCCCGGTATGCCGACTTCAGCTCAACGATGCGTTCCTGGCCGTTCTCCAGCGTGACAGCGACATCGACCTGCAAGTAATCGATGATCTCCATCGAATTGTTCTCGACCACCAGGCTCGGCACGCAGTTGCCGAACACCATTGCATCCGCACCGCGCCTGACATCGATGCCGTTCGCGGCGTATGCCGCGCTGGCAGCAAAAATCAGACCAACTGCAAAGCCGAAGCGAGGATGACGAATGCCCATAGTCGCCTCCCTTTCCCGCCGATTGTTTTTTGTTTAGGTCGCTTGCAGCCTTTGTTCGCGCCGCACCGCGAGCATCTGCAGGATGGCCGCCGCCGTCTCTTCGATGGAGCGGCGCGTGACGTCGATGGTCGCCCACTTGCGCCGGGCATAGAGACGGCGCGCGTCCTGGATCTCGCGCTGCACGTTGTCCATGTCGGTGTAGTCGGTCTCGGTGTCCTGCTGCAGAAGTCGCAGGCGATTGACGCGAATCTGGACCAACCGCTCGGGGTCGGTGATCAACCCGACGATCAACGGCCGCTTTGCTGCCTCGAGCTCGGGCGGCGGATCGACCGCCGGCACCAGCGGCACATTGGCCGCGCGCACGCCGCGATTGGCGAGGTAGACGCAGGTCGGCGTCTTGGACGTTCGCGAGGGGCCGACCAGGATGACGTCGGCGTCCTCGAGGTCGTGCGTCGACTGGCCGTCATCATGCGCCAGCGTATAGTGCATCGCATCGATCCGGTCGAAGTAACCTTCGTCGAGCTGATGCTGTCGACCGGGCCACTGCTCGCTCTTGGAATGGAAATGCACGGCCAGCACGCTCATCACCTGGTCGAGCACACCGACGCAGGGCAATTGCAGGCGCCGGCAATGATCACGCACCAGGTCGCGCAGTTCGGGATCGACCAGGGTGTAGAGCACCGGGCCACGGTCGCGCTCGACCGCCTGCATCACCTTTTCCATCTGTCCGGGCGTGCGGACCAGCGACCAGACATGCTCCTGCACGAACACGCCCTCGTACTGCACGAGACAGGCGCGCGCCACGCTGGAGACCGTCTCGCCGGTCGAGTCGGACACGAGATGGACGTGAAAGTTCCGGTTCGCCACGGCCTTTATTTACCCCACAGCGCCGCGGGGAGAAATGCGGGATTGGCGCGGGCGAACCGGGGACAACGACGAGGTGAGGGCAAACAGCCTCGATTCAGGACACGACTCGCCCGGCCGATGCCGATCCCCATCCCCTGCGGACAGTCCGGAAAGAATGGCCTGCGAATCGGGAATCCGGCGGTAAAACGCCGTCGAATCGGCTCCGGGCGGTCCACAGCCGATTGGGGATGCCCCGCCAATAGGGCGCATCCCCATGTGCCACACGCTCAACTACTCCTACTACCTATTATGAAAGAGTAAGAGGGAAGCATGAGGGAAGACGCTTGAACGAGCCCAAATTTCTCCAGACCCTGGCCGGAACACGCTTTCCGACGCCGCCGATCTGGTTGATGCGTCAGGCCGGGCGCTATCTGCCGGAGTATCGCGCCGTCCGGACGGCGACGCCGTCGTTCCTCGAGCTCTGCTATACGCCCGAAAAGGCCGTCGAAGTGACGCTGCAGCCGATCCGCCGCTTCGGATTCGATGCCGCGATCATCTTCTCCGACATCCTGGTCGTGCCCGACGCGCTTGGCCAGAAGCTCTGGTTCGCGGAGGGCGAGGGCCCGAAGCTCGAGGCGCTGGCCGAGCCTGCGGATTTCGCCAAGCTCGCGCGGGCGCGCTTGCCCGAGCATCTGGCACCGGTCTACGAAGCGATTCGCCTGACGCGCGCCGCGCTGCCTCGCCAGACCGCGCTGCTGGGCTTCGCCGGCGCCCCTTTCACGCTGGCCTGCTACATGATCGAGGGCGGCGGCAGTCGTGACTTTGCCAAGGTGAAGGGCTGGGCCTATCGCCATCCCGATTCGTTCAGCCTTCTGATCGATCTTCTGGTCGATGCGATCGTCGATCACCTTGCCCTTCAGGTCGAGGCAGGGGCTGACGCCATCCAGCTGTTCGACACCTGGGCAGGGATCTTGCCGGAAGAGCAGCTGTTCGGCTGGTCGCTCGAGCCGATGGTGCGTATTGCCCACGGGCTTCGGGCCCGGCATCCAAAGGTTCCAATCATCGCCTTTCCGCGTGCGATCGGTCCCGCGACGCTGATGTACCGCCGGCCTGACGCTTTTTCCGCCTTGTCGATCGATACCGGCCTTGGCGCGCACTGGGCGGCGCGCGAACTGCAGCCGCATATCTGCCTGCAGGGCAATCTCGATCCGCTGATGCTGGTGGCGGGCGGTGCCGCGCTGGAGCGCGAAGCCACACGCATTCTCGACAAGCTCGGCCACGGCCCGTTCATCTTCAATCTCGGCCACGGCGTGGTGCCGCAAACGCCACCCGAACATGTCGCGCAACTGGTCGAGATCGTGCGCAACTGGAAGCCTTCGAACACGTGAAGATCGCGATCATTCTGTTCAATCTGGGCGGCCCGGATTCGCTGGAAGCCGTTCAGCCCTTCCTGCGCAACCTGTTCGGCGATCCGGCGATCCTGCGCGTCCCTTCGTTCATTCGCGGCCCGCTCGCCAGTTTCCTTGCGCGCCGGCGAGCCCCGACCGCACGGGCGATCTACGACAAGATCGGCGGGTCCTCGCCGATCCTCGGCCAGACCGAAGCGCAGGCTCGGGCGCTGGAAGAAGCCCTCGCAAAAGACGGCGGCAACGAACACGAATGGCGCGGCTACGTCTGCATGCGTTATTGGCATCCCATGACCGATGCGGTCGTACGCTCGGTCGAACGCTTCAACCCTGACCGCATCGTGCTGCTGCCGCTTTATCCGCAGTTCTCGACGGCGACCACGGAGTCGTCCTTCAAGGTCTGGAACGATCTCGCGACGTTCAAGGTGCCGACCAAGATCATCAAGGACTATCCCACCGAGCCCGGATTCATCGCGGCATCGGTGGCAATGGTCCAGGAGGGTCTCGCGCAGGCTGGCGATGGTCCCAAGCGCGTGCTGTTTTCGGCGCACGGCCTGCCCGAGCGGGTGATCAAGGCGGGCGATCCCTACCAGAGCCAGGTCGAGCAGACTGCCAAGACGATTGCCGACGTCATCGGCGGCGGGCTCGACTGGACCGTCTGCTATCAAAGCCGTGTCGGGCCCCTGAAATGGATCGGGCCGTCGACCGACGCCGAGATCGCGCGCGCCGGCGCCGACAAGGTCGCGGTGGTGATCTATCCGCTGTCTTTCGTGTCGGAGCACTCGGAGACCTTGGTCGAGCTCGACATCGAGTACCGCGATTTGGCCGAGAAAGTGGGCGTTCCCACCTACGTCCGCGTGCCCACCGTCGGCACCCATCCGCTGTTCATCGCCGGGCTCGCAAGGCTGGTGCGCAATGCTCTATGAGGTCCTGAAGGCGCTGCACATCATCTCGGTCATCGCCTGGATGGCCGGCTTGCTCTACCTGCCGCGGCTGTTCGTCTATCACGCCGACGCCGAAAAAGGGTCCAGGCAAAGCGAGACCTTCAAGGTGATGGAGCGCCGGCTGCTGCGCGGCATCATGAACCCGGCCATGTTCCTGGTCTGGATCTTTGGCCTGCTGCTCGCCTGGCAGGGCGACTGGTGGCATGCCGGCTGGTGGCAGGTGAAGTTCTCGCTGGTGATCGGCCTTACCCTGGTTCATCACCTCTACGGTCGCTGGCGCAAGGAGTTCGAGGCCGACAAAAACACGCGGCCGGCGCGCTATTATCGCTGGTGGAACGAGGTGCCGACCTTGCTCATGATCGCTATCGTGTTCCTCGCGGTGCTGAAACCCTGGTGATCGGAACCTCAACTCGCGCGTTGAATACCGCGAGAACGACGGCGCCTGAGGTGCGCGGGCGTCCTTTGCCGTTTGGTAACTTCATCGTTCAGTTGGCGAAGATCGAGCAAGAATGCAAACGCAAGCTGACCTGTCATCACGCTTGTAACCGCGTCTCGTCC
>JADHLS010000210.1 GCA_016780605.1 Reyranella sp. | reverse complement strand
GGCACGCGCTACGAGGGCGAATGGCAGAACGGCGAGCGCTACGGCCGCGGCACGTTCACCTTCGCCAACGGCGCGCGCTATGTCGGGGAGTTTCGCGACAACAAGCCCAACGGCCGCGGCACCTACACCTGGACCAATGGCAATCGCTATATCGGCGACTTCCGCGACAACCAACGCACCGGTCGCGGCACGCTCTACTATGCCAACGGCGACCGCTACGAAGGTGAGTTCGTCGACGGCAAGGCACAGGGCCGCGGCATCCGAACCTACTCCGCCGGCGGGCGCTACGACGGCGAATGGCGCAACGATCTGCCGAACGGCTACGGCACGCGTTACACTGCGGACGGACAGAGCTTTTCCGGCACCTGGCAGAACGGCTGCTTCCGCGAAGGCAATCGCTGGGCCACCATCGGCGTCACCGCGCAGCAGTGCGGCTTTCAATGACGCTGGTTGCCAACTTCTACCTGACACACGCGGTGATGCTGGCGTGCGCGTTGGTCGCGACCTACATTGCCCTGCCCGAAGCCATGGGCGAGGTGATCCGCGACTGGCGCCTTCCCACAACGGCGCTGTTCGGCGCTGTCGCAGCTCTTGCACTGATCGCCTACCCGACCTGGGGCGAGCTCAAGAATCCCGGCCTGTGGATGTTCGCCATCGTCGCCGCCGTGATCGGCGTGGCGCGCGGCCACTGGCTGCGCATCGACGTCGATCATGGTTGGCGGCTGATGCGCCTGCACAAAGCGCTGGATGGCCCGCTCGCCGCCGGCGGACTTGCCCTGCTGGCCGCGATCGAGATCGCGCTCGCCATCATGGGACCGAATGACCAGCCGACGATGGAACTCGGCATGACCGTGCTCGCCTCTTTCCTGGTCGGCCGAGCCGGCGCCGTGCTGTTGCGCGCGCGGCACGAGCCGCAAGTGGACCTGCACGACAATTCCTGAGCGGGTGATCCGGCGGCAGGCTACTATGGCGAGCGATGACCCTCCAGCGTGCCGCCCTCTGGGCAATTGTCGTTGCGGCCACGATGTATCTCCTCGTGGCGGGCCGGGGCCTGATCCTGCCTTTCGTCTTGGGGATCGTCCTCTGGTACATGGTCGATGCCCTGGCCGACGCCTTCGAGCATCCGCGCATCGGCCATCTACGCCTGCCGCGGCCGATCGCCCTCCTGGCGGCACTCTGCATCATGGGCGGCCTGCTCTGGGTGGTCGGCCGCACGATCGGCCGCAATGTAACGGCGGTGGTCGCCGCCTCGCCCAACTACGAACGTCGCCTGCAGGGGCTGATTGACGGAGGCGCCCGCATGATTGGTGTCGAGGCGCCGACCATCGGAGAACTGTTCGACCGGATCAGCCTCACCGATACGCTGAGCAGCGTCGCCACCGCGGCCGCCTCCCTCGTGAGCGTGGCCGGCATCGTGTTGATCTACGCCGGCTTCCTGTTCGTCGAGCAGGTGCAGTTCCGCCGCAAGCTTGCGATCGTGCTCGGATCGGGCGAGAACCAGGCCCGCGTGCAGGCCGTTCTCGATCAGATTGACCATGACATCCGGGTTTACATCCGCATCAAGACGACGCTCGCCGTCATCACCTCGGCGCTGGCCTACACCGTGATGGCCTGGGTCGGCGTCGACTTCGCAGGATTCTGGGCGGTCATGGTGTTCTTCTTTTATTACATCCCGACCGTGGGATCGATCCTCGCCATCGCGGCGCCCGCCGTCCTGACGCTCGTGCAGTTCGACAGCATCACGCCGTTCCTGATCGTGCTCTTCGTATTCGGCACGATCCAGGTGGTTACGGCCAACGTCATCGAGCCCGCCATCATGGGCAGCTCGCTCAATCTTTCGCCTTTGGTGGTCATCGTCTCGCTGATGGTTTGGGGGACGATGTGGGGCGTCGTCGGCATGTTCCTGTGCGTACCGATCATGGTCGTGGCCCTGATCGTCCTGGCCCAGTTCGAGACGACGCGGCCGATTGCGGTGCTGATGTCCGCCGACGGTCGCATTCCCGAGCCTCGGCGATGAGGCGGCTCGCCCTTCTCCTCCTCGTCCTGGCCGTCGACGCCGAAGCACAGACGGCGACGCCATCGCCAGGTCAGCCGGCTGGTCAACCGCAGGGGCAGCAGCAGCCGCAGGGCCAGCCGCCAGGACCTCAGGTCATGTACGCCTGTCCAGGCGGCACCGATTTCTCCGCCTCGTTCTCCAGCGACGGCAGCCTCGCGACGCTCAGCGTCCCCGGGCAGCCCGAGGTGGAACTATCGCACCAACCGGCTGGCTCGGGCTTCGCTTTCGGCGATTCCTACTATGAACTGAGCGGGCGGGGTCGGGAGGCCACCCTGACGGCAGGCGGCCGCTCGATGCGTTGCCACGCCGTCGGGCGACCGGGCGAGCCGCCGCGCACCTACCAGGGCGGTGGCCTCACCATTACCCTTTTCCCGGACGGCATCTTCCGCCTGCGCGACACGACTGGCGGCACGCCCATTCTCGATCTCGGCCAATGGGCGCAGGAGGTCGATGGCGGCGTGCGCATGGTGCTGCGCGGCGGCAGCGTCCCCCGCCGGTCGTTCCGCGAGGCCGATGGCGACCGCTTGATCGACGAGAAGGGCAGCGAACTCGAGCGCGTCGCCACGCCCGACCCGATCGACGGTCGCTATCGACTGGCCGGCCTCTATCGCGATAGTCAGGCCGGCGGTCTGTTCACCGAATGCCTGACCGGGCGCACCTTCGAGGTCGCGCCGGCCGGCGCCGAGGCCGACCTCGAACGCGCCTGGACGGAAGCCACACCGTCAAAGGAGGCTCAGCTCTACGTCGAAATCGACGGCCGCTTCGTCTCGGGAGAGATCCATGTCGACCGGTTCGTCAGCCTCAAACGCGACGGCGCCTGCCCGCCGCTGGCCACGCGCGGCGCGGCGCTGCGCGATACCGAGTGGCGCGCCGTCGACGTCGACGGTGACAAACCGGTGTGGGAGGACTGGCGCCTGCGGCCGAGGCTGCAGCTCGACGACCAGGGCCGGTTCACCGCTGCCACCGGCTGCAATACGATCACCGGCACCTATCAGCTCGATCCCAACGGGCTACGCTTTGCGCCCGCGGCGGCGACGTTGTCCGCTTGCACACCCGCGCTTGTGGCAGCGGAGAAACGTTTCCTCGACGCGTTGATGGCCGTGCGCGGAGCCCAGATCGCCGGCACTACCCTCGACCTGTTGGACGACGCCGGCAAAGTCCGCCTGCGCCTCGATGCGCGAGGACGCTGACCTCCCGTCATCTTTGACTCACGGCTCCGCCGTCGGATCGGCCCGCAGGATCACCGTGCGGCCGCTATCGTCGGTCTCGATCCTCAGGAACGGCATCGTCGCGCGCGGCAGGCCTGCGTCGGCCTGCCCGCCGAACTCGCGATCGATGTCGTCGAACAGCCGGACATAAAGCTTCCATTCCACCATCCCAGGTTCGAGCAGCACGCGCGCGGCTTCGCGCCAGTCGAGCGCGCGCACGCCGCTCTTGACCGCCGTCTCGCTCGGCCGATCGCGGAGCAGCGTCGCCTCGAAGCGGCCGATGGTGGCCGTCCGCGCACTGCGCATCACCGGTCGGGCGATCACGGCGATACAGACCTGCGCGGGTTCTTCCGACGGCACGAACTCGACGGATCCGCTGTTCAGCGTCGGGTCGCTGACATCCTCCTGCCAACCCAGCCGCTCGACGATGACAACCCGCAGGCGATCACGGTCGAACCGCCAGCCGGCCGGCGGATCGAAGCAGCGGCGCACCGTGCGTGTCTCACCGGCCGGCGCGCGCGACAGGATCTCGGGCGAGACCAGCGTATTCGATTCGAGCGACGTGGTGTTCACCCGCTGGTCCAGCGCGAATGCGCCGGGCCGATCGGGCAGGACGGTAAAGAGAAGCTGGAACGGCACGCTGCGCGCGCCGCGCCGGATCGCCAGTGTACCGGCCAGGAAAGTGGTGCGCCGCGTGTCCGTGGCGAACGCCGAGCGCGGCACCGCAAACCGCAATCTTCCAGGTGCGACGACGGCCGGGCCACGCCATTTGCCGATCGACAGGACCGGCGGCAATCCGCCGGCGATAGCGAGATGCGAGCCGACGATCTCGATTTGAACCGGCGGATCTTCATCTCCGGCGGCGGTGAAGTCGGGCGCGTAGCGCGGCACGGCCGGCCCGGCGGAGGTCGCCGGAGCGGCCGGCTGACCAGGCGCATCGAGACGCAAGCCGCCCTCGGCTCTCGGGTCAGGCCTGGCCGCCGCGGCCGGCGGCAAGGTGAGCTCGCCAGTCGCGTGTCGGGGCGGCACGAATCGCGGGGTGAACGACAACACCAACGGCGCATCGTCACCCGCCAGCCGGTCGAGCTGGGCGGCCGCGTGCCCGGCGGCCTTGCTAGCGGCGAGTCGCGCACCGGCGCCGGGCCGGTCGAGCGCCTCCTTGAGAGCGGCGTTCAGCGCCTCCAGCTCGGCAAAGGCCTGACGACGAAAGCTCGGCAGCCGGTCAAAACCGCGATCGCCATCGGCCTCCAGGCGCACGGCCAGGGCATCGGTCAGCAGGCTGGCAGTGCGGAAGGCGGTCAGCAGGCCGATGCGCGCCTCACCGTCGGCACGCGCCTCCAGGCTGGCGCGCTCGGAGCGGAGATCCGTGATCTGCTCCTCGACGGTCGGGCCGGTGGGCGCCGCCTCCTCTCGCACCATGAAGAAGATGCCGGCAACGAGCATGAGCCCGACCGTCACCGTCGCCGCCATAACGCGGCGCCGGCGTGCATGGTCGATGGATCGCAAATCCGCGCTCATGCCGCGCTTCTACCACGGCCGGGGCGCCCCGACCGGCGGCGCTTTGTCAGTACGAGAACAGCACCGGCAGCGTCGAGTTGAGGATGAGATGGCGGGTCATGCCGCCAAAGATCATCTGCCGCAGGCGGCTTTGCGTGTAGGCGCCTTTGACGATCAGGTCGGCGCCGCCGGCGACGGCGGTGTCGACGATCGTCTGCCCGGCCGAGCGGTTGCCCGGCTTGACGTGCTGACTGGTGACGTTGAGGCCGTGACTGCGCAACGATTCGGCGATCTCGGCCGCACTCGGACCGGGCACCATGGCGCCGTCGACACTCAGCACGTCGATCGATTCGGCGCGGCCGATCATCGGCATGGCGAGCGAGATGGCGCGCGCGCTCTCGGTCGAGCCGTTCCAGGCGAACAGGATGCGTTTGCCGACCATGCCGTTGAAGCCAGCCGGCACGACCAGCACCGGCCGGCCGGAATCGAACAACGCGGTCTCGAACACGCTCTCCGGCATCTTGGGCAACGCCCCCGGCTGGGGCATCACGATCAGGTCGTAGGCCCGTCCGATCGTGCCGATCGCCGTCGGACCGCTATCGTCAGCCGAGCGCCATTCGGCGTTGAGGCCTGTTGCGCGCTGGTCGAAGGCCTGCTTGACCGCCGCGACCCGCTGGCGCTCCTCGGCATCCTCAGCCAGGCCGCCGCCGATCGGCGCGCCCATGCCGGCGTCCGCCCAAGCCATGCTCATGACGCCGTATGACGGCGGCTCGAGCCCGATCAGCCGTGCATCGAAGGCACGCGCCAGCTTGGCAGCAAGATCGAACGCGGACGGATCTTCTGCCGTCCAGGCCATTGTCAGAATTGACTTCATGACACGCCTCCCCTTGTCTGACGAACGATAACACGAGGGCTGATGACACCGGATGAGCAAAGTGCAGCGGCTGCGCCGGAAGCCTGTCCAGCAACCAAGTTGCTACGGTTATCAACATTTTATTTCGCAGTTCTCAACTATTTCCTGAGATCAGAAGCGCCATACCGCCCCGCGTCGGGAAAGGGCGGTCCTCGAGGACGCCGCCTTTTCTCTTTGCGCAAGATCGCGCGTGACGGCGCCGCGGTTACATTCCTTACCAAAGTTACACCTACAATATTGAGCGCATCGCCCGAACCGATAGGCTCAGCGCTCACCGCCCGGCGTTGCCGCCGGGCATCAGTTCCCGCGGGATCTCGCCGAATGCCGTTGCGTCCGCCCTCCGTCGTTCAGCGCCTTATGAAAAGCTGCGGCGGCGCCACAGTCATCGAATACAGCGTCCTCGTCGCCCTGATTTCGATTGCAGCCGCCGCGGCGCTAAACACGACCGGGCAGAGCATTCAGAACGTCCTGAATGCCGCCTCGAACGCGCTCTTCTGATGAGATCCGGCCCCTTCTGGCGACGGCTGAAGGCCTGCGCGCGCGGGTCGATGCTGGTCGGCTATAGCTCGCTCGCGCTGCTCGTCGCCCTGGCAGCGATCATGCTGCTCGCGCCGCACGACGTAGGGCTGGGCGGCGGCCGTCTACGGCCCGCGATCGGGCCCGGGTCAGCGGATTGAGCCCGATCGACGAATCAACGAACCTTCAACGAATCTCGGTGGCCTTGGGAACGACCCAGGCGAACCGGTCTGACAGCGCGGCAAGGGTGATGCGATTGATCGCATCGGCCGAGATGGTGCTGCCGCCGGTCGCGTCCGGCAGGTCGCGGGTCGCGACGGTGTCGGCGGCAATCGTGCTCATGAAACCATTGTCGGTTGCCGAGCGAACGGTCGCCGAGACGCACATGTGGGTCATGAAGCCGCCGACGATCAGGTTCTTCCGGCCGATGGCGGACAGCTGCTTGGCAAGGTCGGTGCCGGCGAAGGCGTTGGGCAAGGCCTTGTCGACGATCGCTTCGCCGGCTCGCGGCGTCAGCGGCGCCACGATCTCGTAGCCGCTCGACGCCGGATTGAAAGCCTTGCCTGCGCCTTTGTGGCGTACATGAACGATCGGCGCCCCGGCAGCGCGCGCCTTTTCGAGCAGCACGGCCAGGGCCTCGATCGCCGGCTGCACGCCCGACAATGGCATCAGTCCGTCGGTATACTCCCTCTGGGCATCGATGATCAGCAGAATGCCGTCCGCCATGGACGCCGGCGTCGGCGTCGCTCCGGCCATCTGCAGCATGGTCATCGCCATCTCTTCATTCCTTTCGACTACGCTACGGTTGTGTAAGCCTCGCCGCCATCAACGCCCAAGGCGATACATTTTGCAAGACCCACGGCCGCATGCCACAGCCTCGCAGTAACGATCCTGTCATGCGGTGCATCATTTGGAGTGAAAGACAAGGTGCTATCCTTGGATTGTTGGCGTCAGAACCCGCATCTGCGGTGTAAGGAATATAGGATAGAGCCATCTTCTCAATCGTACAATTCTTGTAGACCCCGCCTGCCCCGGCTGACAGGATGGCGCCCCGCATGGACGCTCCCCGCAAACTTCTGGTCGATACCCTGGCGCGGCGCCCCGATCTCGATCTCAAGAACCTCTCGCTGGCCATCGGGCGCAATCATGCCTACCTGCAGCAGTATCTGATGCGCGGCTCGCCGCGTGAATTGCCCGAGCCGGCGCGGCATGGGCTCGCGCCGTTGCTCGGCGTATCGCCCGACGATCTGCGTTCGACAGCGCCGCCACCGCAACCGCCTGAGTTTCGCGGCGGCTCGCTGCGTGCTGCCGAACAGACCGACCTGCCGGTCTATGCCTCGGCCGAGGGTGGCAGTGGCGCCATCATCATTACTAGTGAGCCCATTGACTTCGTGCGCCGGCCCGAGCCGCTGCTGTCGGTGCGCGACGGCTACGGCTGCTATGTCATCGGCGACAGCATGATCCCGGCCTATGAGCAGGGCGACCTGCTGCTGGTTCATCCCGGCCGTCCGGTGCGGGCAAGCGATGATTGCGTTTTCGTGCGCGACCTCGGCGACGGCAGCTTTCACGCCCTGGTCAAACGCCTGCTACGCATCACCCCGGAAAAATGGCGGGTGCGTCAGTTCAATCCGGCGAAGGACTTCGACCTCGACCGCAGCCAGTGGCAGAAGGCGCAGCTCATCGTCGGCAAGTATACCCGCTGATGTCGATTCAAGTGTCGCTCAATAGGAAAAAATCTTATCTATGGCGTCGGCTGGCGTCGCCATGAAGGCGATCGTTGTCGGCGGCGGCGTGATGGGGCTGGCGACCGCGTGGGGGTTGGCGCGCGAGGGCCACACGGTCGAGCTGTTCGAGCAGGGGCGGCTCCCCAACCCCTTGGCCTCGTCGACCGACCAGCATCGCCTGATCCGCCACCCCTACGGCGACAGGCTCGGCTACGCCCGCATGATCGACGACG
>JADHLS010000209.1 GCA_016780605.1 Reyranella sp. | reverse complement strand
ACATCCCCTACCGGACGGCGGTGAACCTCTCGAACGAGTCGCTGCTCGAGCTCGCCGAGGTGCCCAATATCGTCGGCGTCAAGGACAGCTCGGGCAGCATCGCCCAGTCGCTCGACCTGCTGGCGCAAAAGCCTGCCGACTTCTCGGTGCTGACCGGCGAGGACGCGCTTTACTTCACCATGATGGCCAACGGCGCCGACGGCGGCATCCTGGCGGCGAGCCATGTCATGACCGAGCGCTTCGTCGAGGTCGGCCGTCGCTTCGCCAACAACGACCTCGCCGGCGCCCGCGCGGCCTGGTGGCAGCTGGCGCCGATGGTGCCGCTGCTGTTCGCCGAGGCCAACCCGATGCCGATCAAGTACCTGCTGTGGCGGCAGGGGCTGATCGCCTCGCCCGAGTGCCGCCTGCCGTTGACGCGGATTTCGGACGGGCTGGCGAAGCGGCTCGACGGCTTCTTCGCCGAACGCAAAGCGGCGTGATCTCATTGCCGGGAGCGCGCCACTCCAGTGGCGCATCTTTTTCGATCACACATCCCATGAGCGCCACTGGAGTGGCGCGCTCCCGGCAAAGACTAAGCCCGCGCCTTCAACAGATCGCGGATCTCGGTCAGCAGCTGCTCCTCCTTGGACGGCGGCGCGGGCGGCGGCGGGGCGGCGGCTTCCTGGGCGAACAGGCGGTTCATGCCCTTGATCACCAGGAACAGGATCCAGGCGATGATGATGAAGTTCACCGTGACGGTGATGAACTGGCCGTAGCCCAGGGTGGCGCCGGCCTTCTTGGCGGCGTCGTAGGTCGGGGCGTCGCTGGAGGCCTTGGTCAGCCCGATGAAGTAGTTGCTGAAGTCGAGCCCGCCGAACACCCGGCCGATGATGGGCATCATGATGTCGTTGACCATCGAATCGATGATCTTGCCGAACGCCGCGCCGATGATGACGCCGATGGCGAGATCGACGACGCTGCCGCGCATCGCGAATTTCTTGAATTCCTGGAGCATCTCCACCCTCCGTCGATCGTCAGGACACGCGAAGCATCACGAGCAAAGCAGAAACCGAGACCACCGAGAAGGCCGTCGACAGCAGAATCGACGCCGAGTTCTGCTCGACCTGGATGTCGAACTGCTTGGCGAGCACGAAGGCGTTGGCCGCGGTCGGCAGCGCCGCCATCAGCAGCGCCACCTTTCCCGGCACCGACTGCAGGTCGACGAAAAGAGGCAGCACCGCCATCGCCAGCAGCGGCTGGATCACCATCTTCACCAGGGTGGCGAGGCTCGCCTCGGCAAGGCCGCTCTTCACCGACTTGTCGGACAGGAAGAGCCCGATGGCGAACAGGGCGCAGGGCGCGGCGGCGGCGCCCAATAGATCGAGCCACTTCTCGACCGGAGTCGGCATGGGCAAGCCTGCCGCCGAGACCACGATGCCGAGGGCGATCGAGAGCGGCAGCGGATTCTTGGCGACGTTGAAGGCCGCGCGCAGGAAGGTTTTCAGCGGCCCGCGCCCGGCCGCGACCTCGAGCTCGATCAGCATGACGCCGATCACCATGGCGACGATGGCGGTCACGATGACCGTCAGCATGGCGGGCGGCAGGCCGGCCTCACCGAATGCCGCCAGGCAAAGCGGCACCCCCATGTAGCCGACATTGCCCCAGGAAGCCGCGATCCCCTGCAGGCTCATGGCGGCCAGGCCACCCCCCTTTCCGGATACTTGCGACACCAACCGGGTCGAGGCCATGCCCAGCAGGAAGGTCGCCAGCACGACGATGCCGAAGCCCAGCATCAGGCTGGGGTCGAGAACCGCCGCCACCGGGGTGCGGGCCAAAGTGCCGAAGAACAGCAACGGCAGGGCGAAATAGCTCACGAAGGCGTTCAGGGCGGCCGTGGAATCGCCGCCGAGGATGCGCCAGCGGCCCGCCAGATAGCCCGCCAGGATGACGCCGAAGATCGGCAAAGCGACGTTGAGAATGGCCTGCACGGCCGGCGGGGCCTCGCGATTGCAGCTACGGTAATTTATTAGGAAATTGACATAAACAACACAAATACCATAATATTTTTCAGCCAGAACGAGGCCGCGCCCGTCCCCTCCGCAAGCGGCCCGGGAGATGTCGAAAATGCGTTTGTTGATCGCCAGCCTGGCCGCCTTGGCGGCGGTTGCTTTTGCTGCTCCCTCGTACGCCCAGACGGCAGAGGACAGCGCCCCCGCCCCGGCCGCTCCGGCGCCGGTGCCGACGGCCAAGCCCAAGGTCGGCACGACGGCCTACTGCCAGAGCCTCAAGACCTCGAGCTCGCGCAGCGCCTGCCTGAAGAAGCTGAGCGCCTCGAAGTCGACCAAGGCGCCCGGCACCGCGACGGCAAAGAAGACCACCAAGAAGACGACCAAGACGCCGACCGACGCGGCCAAGCAGCCGGATGTCGGCCAGCTCGCGCCGCCGACGTCGGCTCCCGCTCCGGCAGCGCCGGCCAGCGGCGCGGTCGCCGTCCCGCCGCTGCCGTCCAAGACCATCTGATCGTCGCTTCGCCCGGCGGCGACTGACGGATAGAGTCGCCCTCCCTTTTCCGGGAGAGCGACATGGCCGCCCATTCCGCTGCGCTGATTTCGACCGAAGAGCTCGCCCGCCGTCTGGGCGCGCCGGCGCTGCGCATCTTCGACTGCACGACCTATCTGCGTCCCCGGCCCGAGGGCGGCTACAACGCCGAGAGCGGCCGCGCCAATTACGACAAGGGACATATCCCCGGCGCCGCCTTCCTCGATCTCGGCGGTGAGCTTTCCGAACCCGATTCCAAGTTCCGCTTCACCCTGCCCTCGCTCGGCGAGCTCACCAAGGCCTTCGCGGCCAAGGGCATCGGCCACGGCACTTTCGTGGTGCTGTACAGCCACGCCACGCCGACCTGGGCGACTCGCATCTGGTGGATGCTGCGCGCGGTGGGCTTCGACGATGCCGCCATCCTCGACGGCGGCCTCGACAAGTGGCAGGCCGAGGGCCGGCCCGTCTCGACCGAGGCGACGAACTATCCGCCGGCGACCCTGACCTTGCGCGGGCGGCCGCAGATCTTCGTCGACAAGAACGCAATCAGGGCGGCGATCGGCAAGCCCGACACCCTGACCCTCAATGCGTTGAGCCACGAGCAGCACAAGGGCAGCGGTGGCGTGGTCTACGGCCGGCCCGGCCGCATCGCGGGGTCGTCCTGCGTGCCGGCGGCGAGCCTGTTCGGACCGGACAAGACCTTGAAGCCGATCGCCGAGCTGCGCGCGGCCTTCGAGGGCGTCGGCACGAGACCTGATAAGCGCGTGCTGGTCTATTGCGGCGGCGGCATCGCGGCGACGCTCGATGCCTTCGTGTTGACGGCGCTGCTCGGCCACAAGAACGTGTCGGTGTATGACAACTCGATGCAGGAATGGTCCAACGACGCCAGCCTGCCGATGGAAACCGGTTGATAGAGGAGAAACCCCGTGCCCGCTTACATGATCGTCGAGGTCGAGACGACCGACGAGGCCCTGATGGCCGAATACCGCAAGCACACGCCGGGACTGGTCGCCAAGTTCGGCGGCAAGTTCATCGTGCGCGGCGGCAAGACGCGGACGCTGGAAGGCGGCTGGAAGCCCTCGCGCGTCGTCGTGCTGGAGTTCCCGAGCTACGAGGCGGCGGAGAAGTTCTACGATTCGTCCGACTACAAGCCGGTGCTCGAGATGCGGCTGAAGGCCGGCAAGTCCAAGGCGATCATCGTCGACGGCCACGATGGCTGATTCTGGGGCTGCTACGGCCGCATATCGCGCGGTCGGCACCCTCTACAATGCGTTGATGACCGCCCTGATCCTGGGGCTCATCACGCGGCGCGGCGAGAACACGGCGCGGGAGTACGTCTTCCGGCATTTCCGCCGCCAGCATCTCGAGAAGTTCCTGCCCGGCCTGCAGAAGCTCCGCATCGCCGGCGAGCCCGACGCGCCGGCCTGCGCGCTGTATCACTATCACTCCAACGCGCTGGGCGGCGTGAAGACGGGCTACCTGCGCGAAAGCGACAGGAAGGCCTGGGTGCGCTATCCGCCGCCGCGCTGGATCTGGCGCGGCACCGCGATCGCGGCGGTGCCGCACGCGGTGTCGGCCGCCATGCTGCACGGCTGGCACGGCCACAACGGCGTCTCGCTCGGCAATCCGGGGCTGGGCTTCGTCTGCACCGGCATGACCGTCGACGGCATGCCGGGGCTCGAGGGCTACTACTTCGACTACGGCCGGCCCCTCAAGGAAGAGGAGCGCGTGCGCTTCGCCTACGGGCAGGAGGAGATGCCGCGCGTCGACTGGGCGAGCCAACCCAAACTGGAAACTGCGAGCTGGCCGGAGGAGCGGCGGCAGCGCACGTTCCGCGCCTATGCGCTGGAGTATCTGCGCACCATGCTGCCGACGCTGCAGGACCTGTTGGGCCCGGACGGTGCGCAGGTGGAGCTGGGCCGTGTGGCCCGCCTGGTCGGGCTGCAGTTCCACGAGGAGACGGCGCGCGAGCTGGATCTGCCGAGCGACGTCGAGCGCGGCGACCTATCAAGCGCGCGGGACTTCGCGCGCTGGCTGGCGACCGTGCTCGGCGCGCAAGGCGAGGAGATCGAGACGTCGGAGCGCGACGGCGCGGTCACCGTGCGACAGAACGGCTGGCGCGCGGTGCGCGAGCTCAAGCTTGCCGATCCGCTGAAAGCCTTCGATGCCTGGAACGAGCTGTGGCTCGGCGCGGCCGCGGCGCACGACCGGTTCCTAAAGGTTCAGGCGACGCGCTCGCTCGCCGACCGCGGCTGGGCGATCGCCTGGCGTATCGCGCCGAGATAACCCGCCGGCAACAGATGACCGTGGATGCGCTCGCCAAGCTCGGCGAGCGGCAGCCAGCGCGTCTCCTGGTGCTCGTGGCTCACGACCACGGCATCGCTGCCGACGAGACGGCAGGCGAACGGCACGATGCGCACGAAGCGCCCGGGCAGGACCTCGAACAGGTACTCGTCGAGCGACACGCCGATCTCGACCGCGAGCCCCGCCTCCTCCTGGACCTCGCGGACCAGCGCAGACCGGTGGTCCTCGCCGGGATCGGGCCGCCCGCCGGGCAGATCCCATTCGTCGCGCTCGTTCAGGAGCAGGAGCACGCGATCCTGGTGGATTAGGACGCCTTTGACGGAGATTGGCGGGCTGGACATCAACGCCAGCTTATCCGTCGTCCTGAGCGCAGCGAAGGACCTCATCGCCGATTGCGACCGGCATGAGATTCTTCGCTTCGCTCAGAATGACAGAGGGCCGGGAATTGCTTCCCGGCCCTCGTCAATCGTTCAGGTCGACTGGACTTAGAAGTCCATGTCGCCGCCCATGCCACCGCCCGGCGGCATCGGCGGGGCCTTCTTCTCAGGCTTCTCGGCGACCATGGCTTCGGTCGTCACCAGGAGGCCCGCCACCGAAGCGGCGTCCTGCAGCGCGGTGCGCACGACCTTGACCGGATCGATGATGCCCGACTTCACCAGGTCGGTGTACTCGTCCTTCTGGGCGTCGAAGCCGAAGTTGGTGTCCTTCTGGTCGAGCATCTTGCCCGCGACCACCGCACCGTCATGGCCGGCGTTCTCGGCGATCTGGCGAGCCGGCGACTGCAGCGCGCGGCGCACGATCTCGATGCCGACCTTCTGGTCCGGATTGGCAGCGCGCACCTTGTCCAGCGCACGGATGGCGTACAGCAGGGCCGCACCGCCGCCCGCGACCACGCCCTCTTCCACGGCCGCCTTGGTGGCGTGCATGGCGTCGTCAACGCGGTCCTTCTTCTCCTTGACCTCGACCTCGGTGGCGCCGCCGACCTTGATGATGGCAACACCGCCCGCGAGCTTGGCCAGGCGCTCCTGGAGCTTCTCACGGTCGTAGTCCGAGGTGGTCTCCTCGATCTGTGCGCGGATCTGCTGGATGCGGCCCTCGAGGTCGGACTTCTTGCCCGAACCGTCGACGATCGTGGTGTTCTCCTTCTCGACAATGACCTTCTTGGCCTTGCCGAGCATGTCGAGCGTGACGTTCTCGAGCTTGATGCCGAGGTCCTCGGAGATCAGCTGACCGCCGGTCAGGATCGCCATGTCCTCGAGCATCGCCTTGCGGCGATCGCCGAAGCCCGGCGCCTTGACGGCAGCGATCTTGAGGCCGCCGCGCAGCTTGTTGACGACCAGGGTGGCCAGAGCCTCGCCCTCGACGTCCTCGGCGACGATCAGCAGCGGCTTGCCCGACTGCACGACCGCCTCGAGCACCGGCAGCATCGCCTGCAGGCCCGAGAGCTTCTTCTCGAACAGCAGGATGTAGGGGCTCTCGAGCTCGGCGATCATCTTCTCGGCGTTGGTGATGAAGTACGGCGAGAGATAGCCGCGGTCGAACTGCATGCCTTCGACGACATCGAGCTCGGTCTCGAGGCTCTTGGCCTCCTCGACCGTGATCACGCCCTCGTTGCCGACCTTCTTCATCGCCTCGGCGATCATCTTGCCGATCGACTTGTCGCCGTTGGCCGAGATGGTGCCGACCTGGGCGACCTCGTCGGAGCCCGTGATCTTCTTGGCGCGGGCCTTGATGTCCTCGACGGCCGCGTCGACCGCGAGGTCGATACCGCGCTTGAGGTCCATCGGGTTCATGCCGGCCGCGACCGACTTCACGCCCTCGCGCACGATCGCCTGGGCGAGCACGGTCGCCGTCGTCGTGCCGTCGCCGGCGATATCGTTGGTCTTCGAGGCCACTTCGCGCACCATCTGGGCGCCCATGTTCTCGAACTTGTCGGCGAGCTCGATCTCCTTGGCGACGGTGACGCCGTCCTTGGTGATGCGCGGCGCACCGAAGCTCTTGTCGAGCACGACGTTGCGGCCCTTCGGACCCAGCGTCACCTTGACCGCATCGGCGAGAATGTCGACGCCGCGCAGCATGCGCTGACGGGCATCGCCGCTAAAGCGGACTTCCTTGGCTGCCATTGCTTAATCCCTCTTGGTTGATCTGTGTGGTTGGATTGGATGTCGGAAGCGATTGCGCGCCTGGTAAGGCGCTTAGGCGGCCTTCTTGGCGGCCGCGGCGGAACCCTCAAGGATTCCCATGATGTCGCTCTCCTTCATGATCAGCAGGTCTTCGCCATCGAGCTTGACCTCGGTGCCCGACCACTTGCCGAACAAGATGCGATCACCCTTCTTGACGTCGAGCGGCACCAGCGTGCCCTTCTCGTCGCGGGCGCCCGGACCGACGGCGACAACTTCACCTTCCATCGGCTTTTCCTTGGCCGTGTCCGGAATGATGATGCCGCCCCTGGTCTTCTCTTCCTCCGCGACGCGCTTGACCACGACGCGGTCGTGAAGCGGACGGAACTTCATGCTGTGTCCTCCAATATGCCAGTTGAGCCTGCCGCGGCCCGGCGGACCGCGTAGAAAGAATTGCTATCAGCACTCTCCTGCGGTGAGTGCCAAAGCGTGTCGGATTTAGGGGTGTGGGTAGGCAGAGTCAAGGCGCGGGAAGAAAGTCACTTCGCACTAGCAGCATTCACCTGAGAGTGCTGCTAAACCCTTGATGTGGAACGAATTATCTTGGATTTTCGTTAAAGGTGCGTGACTATTCCTTCGAGGGCGTTGAGTCAAGGAGTGCTCGATGGACCGTGGTTTTGTTGCGCAACTGAACAATTATCGTCTGACCACCGCTGAAATCCTCTACTGGATGCCGGATCACCGGCATGTTCTACAAAGCTTCGTCTGGCAGAATTTGGATCTCGCCCCGAAGTTTCCCGCACTCACCAAGTTCCTCGACTTCTGGGAACGCAATCTCGACGGCAAGGTGCACCGCGTGCGGGTCGCCAATGCCCAGCTGATCAAGCCGGCCGAATTCCGCTTTTCAAACGGGCTGTACGCGCTGCACTGAACGACGAGGGGCGTCAGCCCGCGCGGCGTCGTATTCCTCGGCGGTGCGCGCCACGAGCTCGGCGACTGACGGCACATCGGTCACGCCCGACACCGAGTGGCCTGCACTCCAGATATCCTTCCAACGCTTGGCGTCCGACTTGTCGCGGTCGGCGGCGTTGATGTCCTTGGAGATGTCGATCGCGCCGCGCACCGGCAGGTTGTCGGGATCGAGCCCGGCCGCGGCGATCGACGGACGCAGCATGTTGGTCTCGAGACCCGTGAAGGCCTTGGTGAGCAGCACGTCGTCGAGCCGGCTCTT
>JADHLS010000208.1 GCA_016780605.1 Reyranella sp. | reverse complement strand
CTTCTGCTCGATCTCCTTGTCCTTCAGCGGGTTCGCCGACGAGCCGCGCGCGGCCTTGGTCGAGACGCTGTGCTTTCTGCCGTCGGTCGTAAAGAAATCGACCTCGATGGCGATCGTGGAGATGGCAGGATCGCCCGCCACCTCGATGCGGCGCCGCATCGCCTTGACCGCGGGATCATTGACGCAAACGTCGGTGAACTGTTCCAGACCCGCCTTGCCCAGCACCAGCGCCGCAGCGGTGGCGTGCTGCAGGCTCACCTGTGCCTCGCGCCCGGTCGCGACCTCGGGCCGGTCGGTGCGCTGCAGCAGCAGGGGATTGCCGCGCACCGCCACGCGCTCGACCACGGCGTCGGGATTCTCGCGGCGCCAGTCCAGGGCGCAGTCGAGCAGGGGATGGATCACGAAGCCCGCGGGATAGGGCTTCAGCGAGTTGTCCAGCACTTCCCAGGTCTTGCCCAGGCCGTCGGTCAACGCGGCCCAGTTGGGCGGCTCGCCCATGGCGGCGAGCCAGCCCTGCGCGCCGGCGATCGGCTCGGCCGGGCCGGAGAAGCCCTTGTCCGCCAACAGCGCCGAGAACAGGCCGTTGCGTGCGGCATTGCCGACGCTGACGCTCTTGGCCGGCCAGCCCAGGCATTCGCAGAGACCTGCCGACTGCGTCGAGGCCGTGCCGAGCGCCCAGCGCGTCTGCTCTGCATTGAGGCCGAGCAGCTTGGCCGCGCCCGCCGCCGCGCCGAACACACCGCAGGTCGAGGTGATGTGCCAGCCCTTGGGATAGTGGCCGGGCGCCACGGCGGCGCCGACCCGGCATTCGATCTCGAAGCCCAGCACGAAGGCCAGCAGCAGCTCCGGCCCCGTCACGCGCTTGAGCTCGGCCAGCGCCAGCAGCGCCGGGGCGAGGGGCGCCGTCGGATGCACGACTGTCGGCAGATGCGTATCGCAATAGTCGAAGACGTTGGCGCCGGCGGCATTCAGGAACGCCGCGCTGAGCGCATCGATGCGCTCGCTACGGCCGACGATCGTCGCCTGCCTGCCGCCGGAGAATTCGCTGAGCGACTTCAGTGCCAGTTCGACGGGCTCGGTGCGGCAGCCAGCGATGGCGACGGCGAAGAAGTTCAGCAAGGCGCGCTTGGCTTCGTGACGCGCCTGCTCGGGGACGTCCTCCCATCTTGTATCGACGACGAAGCGGGCGAGGTTCTGGGTGATGCCGGGTCTGGGGTCCATGACTTTCTCTTTCTCAATCTTTTCTCAAGAGTCTCTTCATCGCTGGGGAATGGACGTGTCGCCAATCCGCCAGATTGTTGGCGCCAAATCCTCCGTCTGCGCGGTCAGCGTCGCCACGGAGAAAAGCATGGCAGATCAACTCGACAGCGACGAGTACGTACCCGATCTCGGGACCAATCCGGCGACCGTGCAGATGTACGACAGCTATTTTGTCGGCACGAAAGGGGCCCTGTTGAAGACGCGCATCGCCGACGCGGCTCAGCGCGTCGGCCTCAATCCCGGCCTGCTGGCGGCGAGCCTGTTCGCCGAGTTCTCGCCCGGTTCCTACACCAAGACCTCGGGCGAGGTGGACGGCTGGGACATCGGCACCGACGACTACAAGGAGCGCAAGACCGACATCGAACGCAAGATCGCCGCCGCCAAGGACCTGAAGCCGCTGCGCTACGCGCCGGCGAGGAACGAGCAGGGCCGCGACATTGCCGAGGTGCCGGTCTTCAAGGCGCAGGACGCCGTGCTCGCCAGCGCCGTCTATCTGAAATACGCCGAGCTCGAGGTTCGCCGCGTCATGACCAGCATGGGCGGAAGCTTCGACCGCCTGACCGCCGAGCATCAGTTCGCACTGACGCGATACGCCATGAATGCCGGCATCGGCAGGGCCCAGCAACGGGTGATGGAGTTCCTCGGATTGTCGCTCAGCAAGGGCGTCTATTCGCCGGACAAGACGCCCACGGAGTTCCTCGAATATCAGTCGGGCACCCTCAAGGAAGGGCTCGAGCAGTTCTCGGCGCATCATCCGCGGCGCGCCGCGACGGCGCACGCCGCTCAGGCCATTCACCTTTCCCAGAAGATATTCGGCATCGATCCGGCCGGCGCCGGCGACAGCCTTCTTTTCACGCGGTAATCAGACCGGAGACACTGCAGTGACCCACTTTGCCATTTCTCCCATAACCATTGGCGATTTCACCGACTACTATCCGACCCCCAAGACGTCGGTCCTGACCACCAAGGCCGGCAGCAAGACCATTCTCAAGCTGCACGATGACGACGGCAACTCGCTGGCGGGCGAACTCGACGGCTGGGTCACCGGTCTCATCAACGAGAATGCGCATTACACCACGTGCTGCATTCAGATGTCGCATGCCATCAACATGTGCTTCATGCGCAAGGATCGCAGCAAGATGGTGGGCGAGACGACCACCCGGGGGCGGACGACCCGGGCCTTCAACATCCGGTCGGCAGCGAACATGGAGTTCCGCTATATCGCCTCTGTCGACGAGATGAAGGGGTTCCTTGACCGGACGTTCGAGACGGGCGAGCGGATAACCAGCAAGAGCGACATCGACGACAGGCCGGGCATCGTGGTCTTCATGGGCAACCAGACCTATGGCATCCATACCGAGATCTGGACCGGCGACAGCTTCCATCAGCGCTGGATGAAACCCAACACCAGTTGGCTCGAGGGGCCGAACGTGTTCTTCTGGAGCATCGGCGATCCCAACCTGATCGACATCTGAGGGCGGCCTACTCGCGGACCGGACTGCCTTCCAGCTTGAGCGGCGCACCGGCGGGCGGGCTCTTGGGCTCATCGATCCGCAGGCAGCCGGCGTTGAGGCCCGCGCCCGGCGCCTTCTCCACGGGCGCGATGAACAGCGCCGTGAGCTTGAGGTCGCCGGCGATCAGGCGCGCCTCGCTCAGCCAGCGCGTGGCGCGGATCGAGTTGCCGCCCTTGTCGAGGCTCAGCCAGCCGCAAACCACGGTGCGCTCGCCCGACGGATCGATGCGCACCCGGGCGGTGTCACTGCCGGTGAAGGAGCCGGCGTTGCTGGTGACCCGCCATTCGAAGGGCACCGGGCGGTAGAGCTTGGCGTCGTCGGCCGACACATCGATGCTGCCGACATAGTCGGACTTGGCGAGGGACGGATCGCGCAGCCAGCCCATGTGCACGGCCAGTCCGAAGGCGAGCAGGAGGGCGCCTGCAAGCAGGATCGCCCAGCGCGGAATCGAGGCCATCAGGCGAGGATCGTCGTCATGCCGCCATCGACCACCAGCGTATGGCCGGTCATGTAGGCGCTGGCGTCGGAGGCCAGCAGAAGCAGGGGGCCGCGCAGGTCTTCCGGCTTGCCCCAGCGATGGGCGGCCGTGCGTTGCTCCAGCATGACGCAGAATTCCTTGTTCCGCTGCAGCGGCACGTTGAGCTCGGTGCGGATGTAGCCGGGGGCGATGGCGTTGGCCGTGACATGCGGGCCGAATTCGACGGCCAGGCTCTTGGTCAATCCGATCAGCCCGTGCTTGGCCGCGACATAGCCCGCCACCGTGGCGCGGCCCAGGATGCCCATGATCGACGAGATGTTGACGATGCGGCCGTACTTGCGCTCCAGCATGTGGCGCCCGACCTCGCGCGCCACCATGAACTGCGAGACGAGGTCGGTCTCGACCGCGGCGCGGAAGGCGTCGGTCGTCGTGTCGACGATCGCCTCGCGGTAGATGATGCCCGCATTGTTCACCAGCACGTCGATACGGCGGTGCCTGGAAATGATGCTGGCGACCTGCTCGCGGACGGCGGCCTCGTCGGTGATGTCGAGCGGCACGACATGCGCCCTGCCGCCCTTGCGGGTGATGGCGCGCGCCGTCTTCTCGAGCTCCTTCACTGTGCGGCCGGCACACAGCACCGTGGCGCCGGCGCCGCCCAGGGTCAGCGCCATGTCGCGCCCCAGCCCGCGCGAGGCGCCGGTCAGCAGCACCACGCGGTTCTTCATCGAAAACAGATCGGCCATGTGCCCTTCCGGTCCCGCCCTTTTGCCTTGGGGCCTGATCCTAGCCTATGAAGGACGGGACGAGATATCGGAGAGGAACACGATGGCGAGTTCAGGGGCGAAATCAGGCAAGGTGGCGATCGTGACGGGCTCGGCGACGGGGCTCGGCGCCTCGTGTGCGCTGGATCTGGCGGAGCGCGGCTGGAACGTTGCGATCAACTACACCAAGAGCAAGAAGGAAGCCGACGAGACCTACGAGGCGGTCAAGGCCAAGGGCGTCGAGGCGATCCTGGTGCAGGCCGACATGGGCCAGGACGCCGATTGCAAGAAGCTCGCGGCTGAGACCCTGAAGAAATGGGGCCGCATCGATGGCCTCATCAACAATGCCGGCACGACCAAGTTCCAGAACCAGGGCGACCTCGACGGTGTTGCGCCCGAGGATTTCGACCGCATCCTGCGTGTCAACGTCACCGGCCCGTACATGATGAGCCGCGCCGTGTTTCCAACGATGAAGAAGCAGTGGGAGGAGAAGCAGGAGCGCGGCTCGATCGTGAATATCTCCTCGATCGCGGGCGTCATGGGCGTCGGCAGCTCGATCCCCTATGCCTGCTCCAAGGGCGCGCTGAACACGCTGACGCTCACGCTCGCGCGTTGGTTCTCGCCGGCGGTGCGGGTCAACACGGTGTGCCCGGGCTTCATCCAGACGCGCTGGCTGCTGGGCGGCATGGGCGAGGAGAACTACAACAAGCTGAAGCAGAGCCAGGAGCAGACCGCGCCGCTGCGCCAGGCCGGCACGCCAGAGCAGATGGCCGAGGCGGTGATGTTCTTCCTGACCAGCGCCTCGAACATCACCGGCGAGTTCCTGATCGTCGATGCCGGCATCCATCTCGCCAGCCTGCCGATGAAGGCACGTTAGTTTCTTCCGTCATCCCGAGCGAAGTCGCCCCCCTCGACTTCGCTCGGGGTAAACTCCGCGCGGCGTAGTCGAGGGACCTCTTTTTGTCGATGCATCGACAAAAAAGGTCCCTCCACTCCGCCTCGCTACGCGAGGCTTCGGTCGGGATGACGGGGGGCTTCAAGCCGCCCGGGCGTAAAGCTTCTGCAGGTAAGGCCCGACATCCGGCGCAAACGCCGGATGGTCGATCAGCCGGTTGAAGTGGCTGGAGGCGCGCGGGAACTGCTCGCGCCACTGATCCTGCAGGATCGGCGCCAGGCCGCGCTTGGCGAGCGTCGCCCGATGGTGCCGCTCGTTCATGAACAGGCAGAGCTCGGTGGCGAAGCAGATATCCGCCAGCGACAGCCTCTCGCCGACCAGGAAGCGGCGGTCCGGCTGCAGCGCCTGGTCGATGCCCGCGGCATAGACCGCGAAGGCCTCGGCCGTGCGGGCGTGAACATCGGCGGCGAAATCGGGGTCGCGCAGGCCCAAAAGGTAGATCTGCGAATCGCGGGCGAAGACCAGGCTGGCGTCGAGGAAGCTGTCGATGCGCGCGGCCTCGTAGGGGTTGCAGCCGTAGAGCTTCGACTTCTTTCGATCGAGCCGCGCCACGGCGCGCATGATGCTGTTGGATTCGAAGATGCCAGTCGCCCCGTCCGGGCTGAAGGCCGCGGGCACGGTGGCAAAGGGATGGGCGGCCAGGAAGGCGTCCGTCTTGACGAGTTGCCCACCCTTGAAGCCGACACGGCCGGCACGCGCCTTGGTCTTGCTGCGATCGGCCTCGGTCAGGGGATGGGCGTCGAAATCCCACAGCCAGTTCTTCAGCTCGTTGGGCTTGGCGCCGCGGATCTCGACATCGACGCCGCACAGACGTGCGGCGATGGTCGCCTTCATGATCCTGGGGTTGGGCAGATAGGAGAAGATCCGGAGGTCGGCCATGGCGCTCACCATTTCTCGCCGAAGGGGCGGATCTCGACATTGAACGACCAGGCGCTCCTGTCCTGGTGGATGACGTGCCAGACCTCGTCTGCGATCGCGGCCGGCTTGATGAAGAAGCCGTCGGGCGCCTCGGGATAGCGCTTGCGCGTCCACGCAAGGTCGATGACGGCGTCGATCACGACATAGGCGACGTGCACGCCCTTGGGCCCGAGATCGCGCGCCATGGCCTCGGCCAGGATGCGCTGCGCCGCCTTGGTCGGCGCGAAGCCTGCGAAGTTGGCGCGGCCGCGCAGCGCCGAGGTGTTGCCGGTGGCGACGATTGCGCCCTTGCCGGCCTGCACCATCGCCGGCGCCAGCCGGCGGGCGAGATGCAGCAGCGCCATGGTGTTGACCTGGAAGTTCGCGTTCAGGACCTTGGGGTCGATGTCGAGGAAGCTGCCCCAGGCCCCGCCGACGGCGTTGTGCACCAGGACGGAGGGCTCGCCCAGCTGCTGGCGGACCGCCGCCAGCGCCGAGTCGAGCTGCGCCTCGTCAGTGACATCGCAGGCGAAGGCCTTGGCGTTGGCGATCTCGCCCTCGAAGGTGGCCAGCCGCTCCTTGTTTCGCGCCAGCATGGCGACGTCGTAGCCGCCGGCCGACAAGCGCCGGGCGATGGCGCTGCCGGTGCCCGGCCCGACGCCGGTGACGAGAGCAAGGGGACGGCTCATATCGCGCTCCGCTTTGGATGTGTCGGATCGTGCATATGCAACGAGCACCGATCAAACGTACAAAACTCATGATAGCCCGAGCAGCTTGCGCAGCCGGTTCATTGACAAGTGCTAAAACGACACTGACACTACACGGCACAGGAGGAAAGACATGGCAGCACGCAACGCGACGGCGGCCGTGATCGGCGCCGGCGACTTCATCGGCGCCGCCATTGCCAAGAAGTTCGCCGTCGAAGGCTTCACGGTGTTCGCCGGCCGGCGCAACGGCGACAAGCTCAGCACCATGGTTGCCGACATCAAGGCGGCTGGTGGCGAGGTCTCGGCGCGCTCGCTCGATGCCCGCAAGGAGGAGGACATCACCGCCTTCCTGCAGGAGGCCGACCGGCATGCGCCGCTCGAAGTCTGCATCTTCAACGTCGGCGCCAACGTCAACTTCCCGTTCACCGAGACGACCGAGCGCGTGTTCCACAAGGTGTGGGAGATGGCCTGCTACTCGGGGTTCCTGGCCGGCCGCGAAGCCGCCAAGCTGATGCTGCCGCGTGGCAAGGGGGCGATCTTCTTCACCGGTGCAACGGCCAGCATGCGCGGCGGCGTGGGCTATGCCGCCTTCGCCGCGGCCAAGGCAGGGCTGCGGGCTGTTGCGCAGGCGGCCGCCCGCGAGCTCGGCCCGAAGAACATCCATGTCGCGCATCTGGTGATCGATTCCGGCGTCGACACCGCCTGGGTGCGCGAGCGCATCAAGGCGCGCGAGGGCGAGGAGGCGCTCAGCAAGCTGCCGCCCGACCGGCTGATGCGCCCGCAGGCCGTCGCCGACGCCTACTGGTCGCTCTACCAGCAGCCGCGCGACGCCTGGAGCTCGGAAATGGAAATCCGCCCCTTCGGCGAGAAATGGTGAGCCATGCCCAAGGTAGACTTCCTGTTCGATTTCGGCAGCCCCAACGCCTATCTCAGCCATCTCGTCATCCCGGAGATCGAGAAGCGGCAGGGCGTGAAGTTCGACTACCTGCCGGTCCTGCTGGGCGGCGTCTTCAAGCTGACCGGCAACCGCTCGCCTGCCGAGGCCTTCGCCGGCATCAAGAACAAGCCCGAGTACCAGCGGCTCGAGACCGAGCGCTTCGTCCGCCGGCACGGCATCACGCGCTTCAAGTCCAACCCGTTCTTCCCGGTCAACACGCTGATGATCATGCGCGGCGCGGTGGCGGCGAAGAAGCTCGGCGTCTTCGACCGTTATGTCGACGAGGTCTACCGCCACATGTGGGCCGACCCCAAGAAGCTCGACGATCCGGCGGTGCTGAAAGCGGCATTGCTCGAGTCGAACCTGCCGGCCGACAAGTTGTTCGAGCTGGCGCAGACCCAGGAGGTCAAGGACGGCCTGCTCGCCGAGACCACGCGCGCCGTCGAACGCGGCACCTTCGGCTCGCCCACCTTCTTCGTCGACGACGATATCTATTTCGGCAAGGACAGCCTGCGCGACGTCGAGGAAGCGATCGCCGCCAGGAAATGACTAGCGCGATGACATGAGATCAGCGACCGTCTTTGCTGGGAGCGCGCCACTCTGTGGCGCTCATGTGGAGCGCGGATCTCCAGGTCCGCATCAAGATTCATGAGCGGACCTGGAGGTCCGCGCTCCACAT
>JADHLS010000207.1 GCA_016780605.1 Reyranella sp. | reverse complement strand
CGGCATCGACCACGATGTGGCGGACGGGAACGGGAGCGCCGTCGACCAGCGCCCGCACCTGATCGGCGAAGCGATCGACATTGGCGTAAAACAGGTCGGCGCCGAAGCGGTAGACGATGAGGCCGGGCTCGGTTTGAACGCCAGGCTTGGCGGCAATGGGCTCCCACCGGCCGGTCGGGCCCGGGGCCAGCACGAGCGAATGCGGTCGATAGCTGTGATCGACGTGGCGCATCAGCGACAGGCCGATGGCGATCAGGATGCCCAGCTCCACGCCGATCCCCACGACCGCGGCGGCCGTCAGCAGAGCGAGCTTGAGCTCGCCCGGACTCTCGCGCCCGATATCCCGCAAGCCGGCAAAATCGAGCATGCCGACGGCGATGGTGAAGACGATCGACGCCAGCACGCAGCGCGGCAGGTACTGAAGCGGCCCCGTCAGGAACAGCAGGACCAGGAGGACGACGAGGGCGAAGATTACCTGCGCGAACTGGCTGCGGCCGCCGGCTGCGGACGCCATCGCTGTCTGCGTCGGGCTGCCATTGACGACGAAGGTCCCGCTGATGGCGGCCGCGGCGTTGGCGGCCGACAGCCCTGCCAGGTCGGCATTCTCGTCGACGCGTTCGCCGTACTGGGTTCCGAATGCCCGTGCCGTGGCGGCGCTCTGGGCAAGGATCATGACGAAGCAGGAGGCCGCGACCGGCAGCAGGTCCAGCAGCTCCCGCCAGCTGACTCCCGACGGTCCGAACGGGGGCAGGCCGAACGAGGGCAACCCGGCGGGGACGGCGCCGATGGTCGGTATGCCACGCGCGGCAAATCCGAAGGCCGCGCTGGCCGATATCGCGCCGATGACCACCACCAGGGGGATGGGCCATCGCGGGACAAGCCAACGCGCACCCAGGATGAGACCGGTGACCGCCACGGACAGCATCAGCACCGGGCGTTGGACGTCGCCCAGGCGAGTGGCGACCTCGACGACCTGGCCGAGCGTTGCATGAGCGGCGACCGCCAGGCCGAGCATGTCGCCCAGCATGGCGATGCCGACCTGGATGCCGACGCCGGTGAGGAAGCCCACGAGCACTGTCCGCGACAGGAAATCGGCAAGGAAGCCAAGGCGAAAGATCCTCGCCAGCAGCAGCAGCGCCGCCGTCAGCAAGGCGACCACACCGGCGAGGGCCACATACTTGGCGCTGCCCACGTCGGCCATGCGCGGCAGCGACCCCGACAGGATCGCCGCGGTTGCGGAATCGGCAGCGACGACCAGGTGGCGCGACGACCCGAAGGCGGCAAACGCGAGGGGCGGCAACAGGACGGTGTAGAGGCCGGTCACGACCGGCGTGCCGGCGATGCGGGTGTAGCCCAGCACCTGCGGAATGTTCATCGAGGCGAGCGTCACGCCGGCCAATACGTCCCGTAGCGCGCTTTGGCGAGACTTCGGGCGAGCTGCGTCGAAGAGTTTCATCGCTAGGCCTCATTCCCTCGTTTGGCGACGCCGCGCAGGACGATGATCGCGGCCGTTGCCAGGACCGGCACCATGAACAGCGATATGGCGGCGCCCAACGGGAGATTGCCCGCCATGATGCCGACCAGAAACGAGGCCGTGCCCAGCACCTGGGTCGCGCCGAGCGGGCCGCCGTTGGTGAGCACGTTCACGATGGTGAAGCCGGCGAAGCTGCCGATCAGGGAGAAGACCATGGTGAGGGCGATGATGTTGCGCATCATCGGCAAGGTCACGTAGCGGATGCGCTGCCACCAGGTGGCGCCGTCGATCGAGGCCGCCTCGTAGAGTTCCTCGGGCACCGACTTCATCGATGCCAGGTACATGACCATGAAGAACGGCGCGCCGAACCACACGGTCACCAGGATGACGGAAAAGCGCGCCCAGCCGGTCTCGCCCAGCCAGAAGACTCTGTGCATGCCGAGATGCTCGAGGAGCCAGTTGAAGGCGCCGAAGGACGGCTCGAACAGCAGGCGCCAGCCGAGCACGCTCATGGCGGCCGGAATCACCCACGGCACCAGCAGCATGCCGCGCCACTTGCGCTGGCCCTTGGTCGGCAGGTTGTAGACGAACTGGGCGGCGACAAAGCCCAGGAACGCCTTCAAGGCAACGGCGACGACGGCAAACAGGCAGGTCTGGTAGACGACCCGCCAGAACCTCTCCTGGTCGACCAGGAGGGCGAAGTTGGCGAGCCCGACGAACCTCGACATGCTGCGGTCGAGCATCGAGATGTAGATCGCGAAGCCCGCGGGATAGGCTACGAGGCCGATCATCAGGATCAACAGCGGCAGGGTCATCAGGAAGGCGATGGTCGACTTGCGCCGCATCAGCCGGCGCAGGCTACTGTCGGCGATGGGCCATCCTACCTGCCGCTGGCGCCCTTGTGCCTCAGCCTGCACTGCGTTCATATGGCAGGACCGCTCGCCTTCCAAAGTGAGTTCGAAGGATAGCACGACTTTCTCGGATACCGTTCCAGGGAGCAACCGCAGCCATGCATCGGCTTGCCAACACGCTTCTGGTGATCGTGCTGGTCACGCTGCTCTCGGCGCCGCTCGCGACGGCGCAGCAGACCACGACCCCGTGGCCAACCCGCGGCTGGGCGACCTCTTCGCCCGAAGATCAGGGCATGAGTTCTGAGCGGCTCGGGCGCCTGGTCGAATTCGGCGCCGCCAACGACATGGACAGCGTGCTGGTGGTGCGCCACGGCCGCATCGTGCTCGAGGCGACCTATGCGCCGTTCCGCGAGGGGCTCAAGCATCACCTATTCTCGTCGACCAAGGCCGTCACCAGCACCCTGATCGGCATGGCACTGGGAGATCGTCTGCTCGACAGTGCTGACAAACGCGTTGTCGATTTCTTCGCCGACCGCACCATCGCCAATCTCGACGATGCCAAGAAGGCGATCACGGTCCAGCATCTGCTCGACATGACATCGGGCCTCGCTTGGCAGGAAGGCGTGAACGGCGGCGACGCCTCCGCCATCGCCATGGCTCGCACGTCCGACTGGCGGCAATTCGTTCTCGATCAACCGATGGCAACGGCGCCGGGCACGAGCTTCTACTACAACAGCGGCAACAGCCATCTGCTCTCGGCCATCCTGAGCAAGGTCGTCGGCCGGAGCGCAAGCGACTATGCGCGGGACAGGCTGTTCGGGCCGCTCGGTATCGGCGACGTGCTGTGGCAGGCCGACCCGCAGGGCATCTCGATCGGCGGCTGGGGCCTCTACCTGCAGCCGCGCGACATGGCGAAGATCGGTTATCTGTGGCTGCGCGGTGGCCAGTGGGAGAGCCGGCAGATCCTGCCGGCGGCGTGGATCGAGAGCGTGCGCGCTGCCGATGTCGACATGCACGAGAGCTGGTCGAGCGACCTGCGCTATGGCCGTCAGTTCTGGGTCATGCCGCAGCGCGACACCTTCATGTCGGTCGGCCTCCACCGCCAGCTCATCGTCGTGATCCCCAGGCTCGACATGGTGGCTGTGGTGACCGGCTCGCAGCGCTTCGTCAGCCCGAGCGGTAGCTTGGTCAGCACCCCGCGCTACGGCTTCGGGACGCTAGTGGACCACCTCGCTGCCGCCGTGACCTCCGACACGGCCATCGCTGCCAATCCCGCGGCGACGGCCGCTCTCGCCGAGCGGGTGAAGGCGGCCGCCACTGAGCAGCCGGTGTCGTCCGCCGCGAACGGCCTGCCGGCGACGGCCAAGACCGTGTCCGGCAAGACTTGGCGGTTCGCAACCGGCGCGCCGTTCGGCCTCAAGTCCTACAGCCTGAAGCTGGACGATCCCCAACCGTCCTACGCGTTCGAATTCGACGGCGCTTCGCCGGGCTCTCTCCTGGGCCGGTTCGGTGGACCGATCGGCTTCGACGGCCGCTTCGCCGTGGGCGGGCGCATGCCCTCCGGGCCAAGCGCCGCGCGCGGCGCCTGGTCAGCCGACGGCACCAGCCTCATGATCGAGTTGCAGACACTCGGCAACGACGACGCGGCTCGGGTGACGCACCTGTTCGGCGACAAGACGATCGAGCTCGGCATCGAGTGGGCGCGCGGGCGCAAGGTGAAGCTGCAGGGACGGGCGGAGGACTGAAGAGATGCGGCCTGTCCTACAAGCCGTGCACGCTGCGGCAAAGCCGTCGGTGCCCTTCTGGGCGCCTCTTCTTGTGGCAATCTGCTTCTCAGTGGCGCTTGACCGTCCCACTTTCGCAGGCGACAGCCCTCTCATCGCCCAATCCACCAACGCCCAATCCAGAGGCTCCGGATTGCCGCTGCCGCGCTTTGCATCGCTGAGGTCCGACGAGGTCAACGTACGGACCGGTCCAGGCCCGCGCTATCCGGTCGAGTGGATACTGACGCGCAAGGGCATGCCGGTCGAAATCGTCGCCGAGTACGAGACCTGGCGGAAGATCCGCGATTCCCAGGGCACCAGCGGCTGGCTCTACCATGGCCTGCTGACGGGCAAGCGCAGCTTCATCGTTGCCGCCAAGGCAGCGAGCCTGCACAGGACGCCCGCTCCCTCGGCCGAGGTCATGGCGATGCTGGAACCCGAGGTGGTCGGCGACATCCGGTCCTGCACCGGCGAATGGTGCCGTGTGCGCGCTTCCGGCACCAGCGGCTGGATCAAGCGGACCGACATCTGGGGCACCTACAAGTCCGAGCCGATTGACTGAAGGCAATCAAGCTGGACAATGGGCCCGGAAGGAACATCGACCTCATGCGCACTCGGACACGAACGACGGTAGGATTGGCGACGGTAGGGTTGGCGACAATAGGGTTGGGCCTGATCCTGGCCGGCTGCCAGGGCCCCAACGCCCCGAAGCCTCCTTCCATGGCGGCCCAAACCGCCGCGACGACCTGCGCCGGCTACGGCATTCCCGTCGGCTCGAAGACCTACAACGAGTGCGTCGCCTTCCAGGACCAGCGGTCGCCCGGTCCGTCGGTGCCGCCCTATCAGCTCGACCTGTACAACGACCGGGTCGACGCCCAAGGCTATCGCGTCGACAGCACCGGCCAGCGCATGGCCGTGCAGCCGCCGTATTAGGTCCAAGCCTGATCTTCGTCGCTTTCATGCTCCTCTCCCCCTTGGGGGAGAGGAACATGATGTATGAGCGCCACTTACGACGGAGCTTCGCTCCGTCTCTAGTGGCGCGCTCCCGGCAATGAGTCAGAGCAGCGGGCCCATCATGGCGATCGTGTTGTTCCACAGGCGCACCCGCATCGGCCAGGCCTCCACCATCGCCTGGCTGACCGGGTGTGAGCGGGCGAGATAGTCCTGCTGCCGGCGGCGGACCTCGCCCGTCAGAGCGGGGTCATGGAACAGGATGTTGTTCTCGTAATTGAGGTCGAAGCTGCGGCGGTCCATGTTGGCCGAGCCGATGAGCGTCAGCTCGCCGTCGACCGTCAGCGACTTGGTGTGTAGCAGGCCGCCCTCGTATTCGTAGACCTTGACGCCGGCGCGCAAGAGATCGGCGTAGTAGCTGCGGCTGGCGGCGCGCACGATCCACGAATCGTTGCGGGCGGGAAAGATGATCGTCGTGTCGACGCCGCGCCAGACCGTCGTGCACAAGGCGTTCAGCAGGGAGTCGTTGGGCACAAAATAGGGCGTGGAAACGACGACCTCTTTGCGGGCCGTGTACATCAGGCCCTCGAACATCTCGGGCATCGCCGAGGCACGGACGGTCGGTCCCGTACCAATCACCTGGGCCGGAACGCCGCCGGTGCCACCGGAGGGCAACGGGCCTTCGAAGCAATAGGCGAGGTCTTCCGGTACGTAGGTCATCCAATCGCTGGCAAACAGATACTGGTTCTGGCGCGCGATCGGGCCCTCGAAGCGTATGACGGCGTCGACCCAGGGCGCGAACTTCGCTTTGACCAGGAACTCGGGGTCGGCGCAGTTCTGGCTGCCGCAGTAGGTGATGCGATTGTCGATGACGACGATCTTGCGGTGGTTGCGAAGATCGATCCGTCCCACGAGCGCGCGCAGGACGGGCCGGCCAATCGGCAACCCTGCGGCGACGTGCACGCCGGCCTCCCGCATGGCCTGCCAGTGGGGCGAGCGGATCATCGCCCGTGAGCCGAGATCGTCGGCCATGGCGCGGCAGGTGACGCCTCGCTTGGCCGCGCGCTTCAGGGCTTCGACGATCTTGCAGCCGTTGGTGTCAGGCAGCCAGATATAGAACAGCAGATGGACGTGCTCGATGGCCGCGTCGATATCGGCCACCATGGCGTCGATCGAGGCATTCGAATCCGCCATCAGCGAACCCTTGTTGCCCGCGACCGGTTCGAAGCCGCTGATCGATTGCCCGAGACGAAAGATGTGGCGGTAGCGTTCGGGCACGGCTTCGTCGGCGCTCCCGGAAGCGTGGAAGCAGGTGCCGCCGGGCATCGGCAGGCGCGCCACCGCTGCCTTCAGCCGCGCGACGCGGCGCCGCCCGATATTGGTCTCGCCCAACAGCAGGTAGGCGAGGATGCCGGCGAACGGCAGGGCCGCTACGACCACGATCCAGGCGATGCGTGAGGCGGGATCGCGATGCGGCCGCAGCAGGATCCGGGCGATCACGGCAAGCACCAGCAGCGTATGCGCCAGGAACGCGATCAGGGAGTGGCCAAGCAAGTCGTGCATCCGGTGGCAAGAGTAGCGTTCGCGACGTTACTACGAGAGCGCTACTAAAGCACAATCCGCCCAGCTGGAATCAGCTGGGCGGATTGTGCCTCTTGCAACGAGTATCACCGCTGGGCGAAGGCGTCGGCCACCAACCTGTACTGCACGCGCATCGTCGACAGACGGCGATAGAAGTTCAGCAGGTCCCTGACCGGGTTGGTCATCCGCTCATATCCCGACATGAAGGCCACGATGATGCCGATCTCCGTCTGGCCCTGGATGGCAAGCCACCCACCGACCAGGAGGATGCTCAGCAGCCCCAGGCCGGTGACCAGCTGGTTGACCGACTTGGTCGCGACCTTGAGGTTGGCGAAACGAAGACGCAGGTCGTAGATGCGGTCGATGAGCGTGTCGGAGTCCGTCGCTTTCGACGGATCGTCGCGATCCCCTCGAAGAACGGATTCGCCAAGCGAGCGCACGACGGTGATCTTCGACCGCGACAGGCGGTTGAGGATGGGCTGCACCAAGCCGACGACCAGCAGGGATGGCACCAGGAAGACGATCGCCACCATCGCGACCAGCGGCTCGACGGCCAGCATGTACGCGGCGATGCTGAGAACGGTACCGGCCTGCAGCATGGGGAGCGAGATGCTCTCGGCGACAAAGCCCCCGACCTTCTCCGATTCCGCCGAGAGGATGGCCTGCTTCGTGCCTTCCTCGATAGCGGCCTCGAGAGGCCCGCGCCGTACGAGTTTCCGGCGAAGCAGACGGGTGACGCCTTCGGCGATCCTGTGCAGATACGCGTCGCGCAGGAACTTCAGGCCGCCCTGCACCAGCAGGACGGCCAGGTACAGTCCCCCCAGGGCCACCAGCATTTCGACGGCCGCGTGAGCCACGGCATAGTTGATGATCCGCCGCTGGAGCTCCAACGGCGCCAGGGAGAGGGGAAATACCGCCAGCGTGAGGAGGCCGAGCCGGACCTGCTGCTGGCGACTCACTTTGAGGACGTAGGCATAGAGAGACGACGGCATCCGACCGCCGGGCCAGTCGCGCACGGACGGGAGTGCCCACCTGTAGAGGCGCAAAAGTGATGAAAGCACGATCAGCTCCTCATGGGCCGCTCCGGATAGCCGCTGGCCGCTCGCGTCACCAGCAATGACTCAACCCAGCCGTCCGGGGAAGTGACAGGCGACGCGCTGGCCTGGGGCGGCTTCCAACAGGGGCGGCTCCTCGCGGGCGCAGCGTTCTTCGGCGATCGGGCAGCGCGTCCGGAAGCGGCAGCCGCTCGGCGGGTCGAGCGCGCTCGGCGGTTCGCCCTTCATCGGCACATGGCGGCGGGTGCGCTCGACGCGTGGATCGGGCACCGGCGCGGCGGAGATCAGGGTACGCGTATAGGGATGCAGCGGACGCGCGAACAGCTCCGCGGCCGGGCCAACCTCCATGATCTTGCCGAGGTAGAGCACGGCGATGCGGTCGCAGACATGGCGCACCACCGCGAGATCGTGGGCGATGAACAGATAGGTCAGTCCCAATCGTTCCTGCAGGTCGACCATCAGGTTGATGATCTGCGCCTGGATGTTGACGTCGAGCGCCGAGATCGGCTCGTCGGCAACGACGAAATCA
>JADHLS010000206.1 GCA_016780605.1 Reyranella sp. | reverse complement strand
CTGCCAAGTTCATGCCTACGCCCTAGAAGATGTAGCGGAAGGCGACGAAGCCACCGATCAGCGCAATCAGGAACAGCCAGGTCACAAGGGTCAGCCGTTTCTCGATGAAGCTGCGGATCGGTTCGCCGTACTTCCAGAGCAAGGCTGACACGGCGAAGAAGCGGACGCCACGCGTCACAATGGACGCCCACACGAACGTGAAAAGGTCGAAGTGGGCGGCGCCCGAGGCGATGGTTACCAGCTTGTAAGGTATGGGCGTGAGGCCCTTGATCAGGATGATCCAGATGCCCCACTTCTCGAAGCCGGCGCGGAAGGCGCTGAGGCCTGCTTCCATGTGATAGGTCCGCACGACCCATTCGCCGATCGTCTCGAAGAAATAGTAGCCGATGGCATAGCCCAGCAGGCCGCCCAGCACCGAGCACACGGTGCAGACCGCAGCGATGGTGAAGGCCTTCGTGCGGTTGGCCAGCACCATCGGGATCAGCATCACGTCGGGCGGGATGGGAAAGAACGAGCTTTCCAGGAAGGAGATGACGCCGAGCGCGGGAATCGCGCGCGGGTGAGCGGCGAGCCGGATCACCCAATCGTAAAGGCTACGGATCATGCGGGCGGCAAGCTACCGTGTCATCCCGAGCGAAGCGAGGGACCTTTCTTCGCAGGCCGAGATCCCTCGCAAGCGCTCGGGATGACGGCCACGGGCCGTCACTCCGCCGCTTGCTTGAGGCTGGTCGGCACCGTCTCGCCGGCAAACAGCGCCGCACGCGCCGCCTCGTACTCGGCCTTGAGCCGCGCCACGATCTCGGCGGCCGGCGGGGCATCGAAGATCTGGCCCACACCCTGGCCCGCGCCCCAGATGTCGCGCCAGGCCTTGGCCTTGGTATTGCCGCCGGAGCCGAAGTTCATCTTGCTCTTGTCGGCCACAGGAAGGTCATCGGGGTCGAGGCCGGCCGCGGCGATGCTGCGTTTCAGGTAGTTGCCGTGCACGCCGGTGAAGAGGTTGGTGTAGACGATCTCCTCGCCCGATGAGTCGATGATGCACTGCTTGTTGCCCTGGGTGGCGTTCGCTTCCTTCGAGGCCGTGAAGCGCGTGCCGATATAGGCGAGGTCGGCGCCGACGGCCTGGGCCGCGAGCACCGAGGCGCCGTTGGCGATCGAGCCCGAGAGCAGCAGGCAGCCGTCGTAGAACTGGCGCACTTCCGGCACCAGGGCGAAGGGCGACAGCCGGCCGGCATGGCCGCCGGCGCCCGCGCACACCAGGATCAACCCATCGACGCCCGCCTGCAGGGCGCGCTTGGCGTGGGTGACGTTGGTGACGTCGTGGAACACCAGGCAGCCATAGCGCTTGGCCGACTTCACCACCTCGTCCGGCGCGCGCAGCGAGGTGATCTGGATCGGCACCTTGTACTTCTCGCAGAGATCGATGTCGTGCTGCAGGCGGTCGTTCGAGCTGTGCACGATCTGGTTGACCGCGAACGGCGCCACCTTTCGATCGGAGTGCTTGGCCTTGTACTCGCGGAGCTCGGTGGTGATGCGCTGCAGCCACTCTTCCAGCACTTCCTTGGGCCGCGCGTTCAGCGCCGGAAAGGAGCCGACGATGCCCGCCTTGCACTGCTCGATGACGAGGTCGGGATTGGACACGATGAACAGCGGCGCGCCGACCACCGGGATCGAAAGGTTGTCGCGCAACAGGGCGGGCAGGGCCATCGGGATTTCGCTCCTTGGAATGGCTGTTTCAGGGTTCGATCCGGCCTAGCACGCCCGCCGCTACTTGAGCAGGGTGTAGGGCCCGCCTTTTTCGAGCGCACGCTTGTAGGCCGGTCGCGCCTGGATTCGCTCGACGAAGCCTTTCAGCTTGGGCAGACGGCCGGCAAAGCCGACCCGCGCATCGGCGGCTTCGAGCGGGAAGCTCATCTGGATGTCGGCGGCGGTGAACTCGGGCCCGGCGAACCATTCGCGATTGGCAAGCTCGCCCTCGAGGAAGGCGAAGTGGTTGGTGATCTGCGGCCCGAGCAGGCTCTTGTCGGCGCCGGTGGAGATCGCCTTGGCGACCGGCCGCATCATCCACGGCACGCGCTCAGGAATCTTGTTGAACACCAGCTTGAGGAACAGAAGCGGCATCAGCGAGCCCTCGGCATAGTGCAGGAAGTAGGTGTAGTGCAGCCGCTCGGGCGTGCCCGGTGCCGGCGCGAAGCGGCCGTTGCCGTAGGCCTCGACCAGATATTCGAGGATTGCGCCCGATTCGGCCAGCGTCCGGCCCTGGTCGGTGATCACCGGTGACTTGCCGAGCGGGTGCACGCTGCGCAGCGAGGCCGGCGCCTGCATCGAGGGCTCGCGCTTGTAGAGCTTGACCTCGTAGTCGAGGCCAAGCTCCTCCAGCATCCACAGCACGCGCTGCGAGCGCGAGTTCTCGAGGTGATGGACGGTGATCATCGGCGGCTCCCCTTAGAGCGGGCCGGGCCTCCAGTTGCCATGGAAGCCCGCCGGCACCTTGCTGCTGAGATGGGCAAGCGCCACCGGACCCTTGGCGATGTCGGTCGCTTCGAACACGGCGAGGTCGCTGCGCGCCTCCTTACCACGATAGACGACGGTCAACACCCAGCCGTCGCCCTCGGCCGCATCCTCAGCCCTCGGCACGAAGATCGGCTCGCCGCAGCGGTCGTCGCTGTCGCCGGCCCACGAGGCACTCTTGCCGGTCTTGAGGTCGTAGTGGGTGATGCCGTCGAGCCGCGGCTCGTTGGTCTTCGCATCGACGATGTTGCCCGAGACGATCCAGCCGTGCCGGTAGTCGCTCATGCAGGAGCGTTCGTCGAAGCGCGGGAACTCGCCGGCGCGATCGTCGAGCTGCTCCTCCTTGAAGGTGTTGGCCTGCCCTGCCGGATCGAAGGTCCAGCGGTGCAGGCGCGCCTGCGGCGTGCGCTCGGTCGAGGGCGTGCCGTCGGGCAGCGGGAAGAGCGGGGCCACGTCGAATTTCATGACGTCGACCACGACCTTGCCGTCGGCGGTCTCGAAGTGGTTCATCGGATGGAACACGTAGCAGGCTGGCGCGGTGATCCACTTCACGTCGGCCACCGTGCCGTTCCTCGGGATGAAGGCGATGTGCGTGCCCTTGTCGGGCTCCCAGGCGAAGGGCGGCTTGCCGCTCATCGCCCGCTCCATCGACGAGGTGAGCGGGAAGATCGGGATCACGATCCAGTTCTTCGTGACGGCGAAGTCGTGGATCATGCTGGGGTAGGGGCCCTCCAGGATCTCGGCGCGCGTGATCCTGCCATCGGCAGTCACGCTCTGCACGCTTACCTCCTTGGTGAAACGGCCCTTGGCCGAGTAGCCGAAGAACACCATCTCGCCGGTCTTCGGGTCCATCTTGGGATGCGCGGTGAAGGGCCCGCAGAGCTTGTCGCCGAAGGTCTCGTAGCCGCCGTTGACCGGCATCAGGCTCTTGGGGTCGAGCGAGAACGGCGCATGCGCCTCCTCGAGCGCCAGAAGCTTGCCGCCGTGCCAGACGATGTTGGTGTTGGCGATGGTCGAACCCAGCGCCACGATGCGCGGATCGCTGTAGCGCGGGTTGCCGAAGGTGCCGGAGAGGCCCTCGCCCTCCTTGTTCTCGAGCTGCCACTTGGGCGTGCGCACCCAGCGGTTCTTGTAGGCGACGTTGCCGTTCTCGATGTGGAAGGCGTGGATCATGCCGTCGCCACCAAACCAGTGGTACGGTCCGCGCGGCGCAAATTGCGGGTTGGGCCCGTTGCGATAGAGCGTGCCGCAGAGCTCCTTGGGCATCTCGCCGGTGATGTGCAGATGCCCGGCATCAGCCTCGGTGTTCACAGGGCCGTAGTAGCCGTGCAGGAAGGGATTGTCGGTCGGAAAGGCCTTGGCCATGGCGCGCTCCTGTTCGGTCGTGTAGCGGTAACGCTGTGTACTTATCTGACGCTATCAATACACACTGTTTCCCGCAAGAAGATTCAGGTCACGTTTTTGGGGAATTTTGCCGGGGCCGTCTCGCGCTGCCGGTAATACAGGTGGCCGCCGAGCCCCAGCCCCAATAGCAGCAGGCCGAGATAGAACTCGGTGTGGGTCGGGCCGATCAGGTCGAACAGCGGCGTGGCGCCGAGGTTGAACACCAGCATCGACCCGGCCATGACGGCGAGCCTCAGACGGAAGACGCGGGCGATCTCGGCGCCGCGGAACGTGGTCTGCATGCGCGTGATCATCGGGATGAAGAAGAACGGCCCGCCCAGTCCCGCGACCATGCCCGAGAGCATCATGCCCGGCAGCTTGTACGGGTTGGGCAGGCCCCAGGCCGCGAGCGCCATCAGGACGAAGCCGGTGCCCATGGCGACGTAGCCCAGGAACATGGTCGAGAGCGGCCGGCGGAAGCGCACGCTGCCGGCGATCAGGTTGCCGGCGACGTCGCCCACGCCCGTCGTGCCGATGATCAGGCCGAGTGCGGTGAGGCCGTGGAAGCCGAACAGGTGCGGGTCGTGCTCGACCACCATCAGGGCGATGGCAAGCTGCAGGGCGACGCTCCACGGTCCGTTGGCCACGGCGTTGACCATGAGCAGCGCACCGGTCGTGGGCTCGCTCATCATCAGGCGCGCGCCGTCGAGCAGGGCATCCCACGCGCCGCGCCAGCCGCCGCGGCCGCGCCGCGGCTTGTTCGCCGGATCGACCACGCGGTCGCGCACCGCCCACACCGCGACGGCCGACGCGACGAAGCCCACCGCCGTCACCGACAGGAAGTGGATCACCGGCAGGAGTGCGTTCAGCACGGCCGCCAGCACCGGTCCTATGAGTCGCGCCAGCCGGAAGGTCGCGTCGAACAAGCCGTTGATCGCCTGCAGCGCCTCGCGGTCCTTCACCAGCACCGGCACCGCCGACTGCAGCGCCGGGGTGAAGACCATGCGCATGGCGGCGAGCCCCATCACCGAGAGCACCAGCAGCGGGATGGATATGCCCCAGACGTAGAAGCCCACGACCGGCATCAGCGCCAGCACGGCGCTGACGTACTTGGCGCCGATCATGGCGCGGTCGGCGCGCCAGCGGTCGAAGAGCGAGGCGCCGAGCAGGCCGACCACCAGCATGGCGCCGTACTGCGCGGCATTGACATAGCCCGCGGCATTGCCGATCTGCCCGGCGGCGATCCAGACGACGGCGACGCGGAACACATCCTCGCCGATGGTCGAGGCGGCGAGGCCGGACCAGACCGTGGCGACGGCCGGGTCCCTGAGCGGGCGCAGGACGGGGATCATCGCAGGATCACGCGCGGGCCGTTACCTCACCCACACCCCGCCGTCCTTGTTGCTGTAGCCCAGCGAGAGATAGGCCGCGTCGACCAGGGCCTGGCCGCGTTCGTTCATCAGGAGGCCGGGGCCCATGCGGTTCATGGTGTAGCCGAAGGAGAGGCCGGCCGCGGGATCGGCGAAGCCCAGCGAGCCGCCGGCGCCGACATGGCCGAAAGCGGCGCTGCCCATGATCACACTGTCGACGTCGGGTCCGAACAGGGTGGCGCCGACGCTGCGCTTGCGATTGTCCATCGATTTCATGAAGCCCAGCGCGAAGCGGGTCGGGATGCGCAGTGTGGCGTCGTCGTGCGTGGCCATGGACACTTCGCCCATGCGCGTCAGTGTCTTGGCGTCGACCAGTTTGCCGTCACCGTTCGCCAGCGGCGCATACATGCCCGCGAGCCCGCGTGCGTTGGTGATACCGTTGGCCGCGCCGATCTCGGCGGCGCGGCCGGCGCGTGTGTTGGCCCCGCCGGTGCGCCAGGCGCCGACATTGAAATAGAACAGGGCCGCCGGCGACTCCTTCCTGGTCGCGAGGTCGATCATGAACGGCGTCTTGGCCTGCTCGGCCTTGTAGACAAAGGGGATGATCGGCGCGACGCGCGGCTCGATCGCCTCGGGCAGGCCGATCCAGAAATCGAGCCCCAGAGGCTTTGCGATCTCGTTCTGGAAGAAGGTGCCGAGCGAAGTACCGGCCGCGCGGCGCACCATCTCGCCCACCGTCCAGCCGAAGGTGAAGCCGTGATAGCCGTTGCGCGTGCCCGGCTCCCAGAACGGCGCTTCCGCGGCGAGCAGGCCGGTCATGTGGTCCCACTCGTAGGGCCCGCTGTCCTTCACCTTGGCGCGCAAGGCGGGCACGCCGACCGAATGGTCGAGCATCATGCGCGTCGTCGCGCGCTCCTTGCCGTTGTGGGCGAAGTCGGGCCACAGGTCGGCGACCGGCGCGTCGAGATCGAGCTTGCCGCGGCTTGCCAGCACATGGGCGCAGATCGCCGTCGCGCCTTTGGTGCAGGAGAAGACGATGCTCACGGTGTCCCTGGTCCATGGCGCGCCGGTCTTCTGGTCGGCGGTGCCGCCCCACAGATCGACCACCGTCTCGCCGCCGACCGTGACGCACACTGACGCGCCGACCTCGCCGTTGGCGTCGAAGTTCGCCTGGAAAGCTTCGGCGACGCGCTCGAAGCCCGGCTTGCAAGTTCCTTCGGTCATCTAGGCGGGCACCGGCAGCTTGAAGACGTCGAGCAGGAAGCGCGCGGCGACCGACAGCCCGGTGTCGTTGATGCCATGCCCGATGCCCTCGGCGATGTGCAGGCCGACTTTGAGCCCAGTCTGCTGCAGCACCTGGGCGGCGCGCTGGCTCAAGGTGTGGGGCAGCATCTCGTCCTGGTCGCCATGCACCAGCAGCACCGGCGGGCGCGACTTGATCTCGTCGGCGAGGATCTCCGGTCCGGCCAGCATGCCCGAGAAGCCGATGATGCCGGCGAGCGGCCTCGTGCGGCGCAGGCCGACATGCAGGGCCATCATCGTGCCCTGCGAGAAGCCGATGAGCGCGGTCCTGCTTTCGTCCAGCCCGTGCTCGGCCATCTTCTCGTCGATGAAAGCATCGACATCGGGCGCCGCGCTGCGCACGCCGGCCAGCGCCAGGGCGGGATCGAGCCGCGACACCGGGAACCACTGATAGCCGAAGGGATTGCCCTCACAGGCTTGCGGCGCGTTGGGGGCATAGAACACCGTGTCGGGCATCAGTGGCCCGAAGGCCGGTGCCAGGCCGATCAGATCGTTGCCGTCGGCGCCGTAGCCGTGCAGCAGGATCACGAGATGGCCGGGCTTGGCGCCATCCTGGTGCGGGCCGTAGGTGGCGCCGTCGAGCTTGGTCATTTGGCCTTGGCCTCCACCTTGGGTGCTTTCGCGCTCCAGTCCGGCATGTTGCGGCGATAGTGCCAGAGCAGCAGGGCCGCTGCACTGCGCCAGGGCCGCCACTGCTCTGCGATTTTGACCAGCCGTTTCGCATCGGGACGCTTGCGCAGCTTCTTGAGATGCTGGGCCGCGATCACCAGGCCGAGGTCGAGGCCCGGCATGATGTCGGGCCGGCCGTGGGCGAACATCAGGTAGATCTCGGCTGTCCAACGGCCGATGCCCTTGGCCTGGCAGAGCATGGCGATCGCGGCCTCGTCGTCGAGCGCATCGAGGGCGGCAAAGTCGATGCGCCCCTCGACGATGTCGCTGGCGAGGCTGCGGCCGTAACGCATCTTGGCCCCCGACAGGCCGACGGCGCGCAACTGCTCGTCCGAGAGCAGCAGGAATTCCGACGGCTCCATGCTGGGCACGGCCTCCTCGAGGCGCAGCCAGATCGAGCGCGCGGCGTGCACCGAGACCTGCTGGCCGACGATCGAGCGCATCAGGCCGCTGAAGCCGGTCGGCACCTCGCGAAGCTCGGGATGTCCGACCTCCTTGATGGCGCGCGCGAAATCAGGATCGACCTTCGCCAGATGCCGCATCGCCTCCCTGAGATTGGTGGCGTCGAGAACCGTTTGAGCCATGCGGCGGGCATAGCACGCGGCGCGGGGGAACTGTAAGTTCGCCGCATGGATACCGGCAAGCGCGACCTTCCCGCCCTGCACGCGCGCATGATCGATCGCGTGGTCGCAGCGGTGCGCGCCGAAGAGCGCTTCGAGGCGCTGCTCGGCACCGGGTCGCTCGCCTATGGCGGGTTCGACGAGCATTCCGACCTCGATTTCGTGATCGTGGTGCGGGCCGACGATCATGCCGCGGCGATGGCCGGGCGGCAGGCCTTCGCCCGGCGCCTCGGTTCGCTGCTGGCGGCCTTCAGCGGCGAGCATGTCGGCGAACCGCGCCTGCTGATCTGCCTGTTCGGGCCGCCGCTGTTGCATGTCGATCTCAAGTTCATCACGCCCGCGGATCTCCCGGCGCTGTCTGAGC
>JADHLS010000205.1 GCA_016780605.1 Reyranella sp. | reverse complement strand
CGAGTGGGTGGTGGTTGCCGGATGGATTGCGAGGCTGCGTGCGTCGCCGATGTTGGCCACGTGGTAGAGCAGCTTCAGCGCGTCGATGAATCGCCGCCCCGCCTCGCGACCCGCCGCCAGCTCGAAGCCAACCAGCCCGCCGTAACCGCCCTTGAGATAGGTGTCGGCGCGGCGCCGCGCCTCGCCAGTCTGCTGTGACGGATGGATGACGCGCGCCACCTCCGGCCGCTTTGCGAGGAAGTCGGCGACAGCCTGCGCATTGCGCACGTGACGCTCGACCCGGAGCGCCAGCGTCTCGATCCCCTGCAGGGTGAGAAAGGCGTTGAAGGGCGACAGCGCCGCGCCGATGTCGCGCAACAGCGTGGTGCGCGCCTTGATGATGTAGGCGACCGGACCGATCGGCTTCACGGCCTCTACCCAGACGGCGCCGTGATAGCTGGGATCCGGCGTATTGAGCGCGGGCTGCCGCCCGGCATGCCCGGCCCAGTCGAACTTGCCGCTATCGACGATCAGGCCGCCGATGGAGTTGCCGTGGCCGCCGAGATACTTGGTGCTGGAATAGACGACGATCGCGGCGCCGTGCTCGATCGGCCGGGTGAGGATGGGGGCGGCGGTGTTGTCGACGATCAACGGAATGCCGAGCGGCCGGCCGATGTCGGCCACTTCGCGGATCGGAAAGACCGTGAGCTTGGGATTGGGCAGCGTCTCGGCATAATAGGCGCGCGTGCGCTCGTCGGTGGCGCGCAAGAAGGCTTGCGGATCGGCGGGATCGACGAAGCGCACCTCGATGCCCTGATCCTTGAGCGTATGGGCAAAAAGGTTCCAGGTGCCGCCGTAGAGATCGGTCGAGCTCACGACGTTGTCGCCGGCGCGCGCCAGGTTCTGGATGGCGAAGGCCGACGCCGCCTGGCCCGAGCCCAATGCCAGGGCCGCTGCACCACCTTCCAGCGCCGCCACGCGCTGCTCCAGCACGTCGACGGTGGGATTGCCGATTCGGCTGTAGATGTTGCCGAGTTCCTTCAGCGCGAACAGGTTGGACGCATGCTCGGTATCGCGGAATTGGAACGACGTCGTCTGATAGATCGGCACGGCGACCGAGCCCGTCGCAGGATCGGCGCGCCAACCGGCGTGCAGCGAGAGTGTTTCAGGATGACGTGACGCGGTCATGACGGAGCCTCCTTGAGACGGAACAAGTAACCGACTGTTTCAAACGACGGACGATTTCGTCAAAGGCATGGGTTGCTCGCCATGCGACGACGCAAAGAACAAACGTTTCTCGATATCGATGCGAAGTTCACAGATATGCTGCGACAAACCCTGTCATGACGATGCGAGCTGCGGCGAAGGCCGTCATGCCTGTTGCCATCGCAGCAGGCGGGCTTCGACGAGCGACGCGCTGCGGTTGATCAGGAAGCCAACCAGGCCGAGGATCAGGATGCCGAGCATCACGAGGTCCATCTCGAAGCGTTCGCGGCCGGCGATGATCATGCCGCCGATGCCCGGTCCGACAGTCATGAAGTACTCCGAGCCGATGCTGGCGACCCAGGAATAGATCAGCGCCAGATGGACGCCGGTGGCGATCGAAGGCAAGGCCGACGGCAGGTAGAGCCGGGTGATGGCCTGCCAGCGCGTGAAGGTGAAGGCGCGGGCGACTTCCACAAGCGAGTCGGGAGCGCTGCGAAATCCTTCGTAGGTATTCAGGACGACCGGAATGAACGCCGCAGCCGTGATGAAAACCACCTTCGCCGTCTCGCCGATGCCGAACCAGATCGAGATCAGGGGAATCCAGGCGAGGATTGCGATCTGCCGCAGTCCGTTGAAGGACGGAAAGACCAGCAGATCGATGGTGCGGAACAATCCAAGCAGCGCGCCCGTGAGCAGCCCGAGCATGGCGCCCAGCACGAAGCCGACCATGTCGCGCAGCAGGCTGATGGCGAGGTGGCCGAGCAGGCCGTGATTGACCACCTGGTCGATGGCGGTATGGGCAACCCGCTCGAGCGGCGGCAGGATTCGCCGGTCGACCAGTCCGAAATGGCTGGCCGCTTGCCAGCAGGCCAGCAGCAGAAGCGGCAATGCAAGGCCGCGCAGCGTGCGCGTCATGCTGGTCGCCAGCGCTGCAGGTGGCGCTCCGCACCGGCCATGAGGCGATCGAGCAGGAAGCCGACCAGGCCGATGATCACCATCGCGCCCATCATGGTGTCGAGCCAGAACATCTGGCGCCCCCACACCAGGAGGTAGCCAAGCCCTTCCGCCGAGGCCAGCAACTCGACAGCAACCAGCGCATTCCAGGAGTGCGTCAGGCCGTAGCGCATGCCGGTGAAGACCGGCGGCACGGAAGCGGGAAGCACGACCTTGGTCAGCGTCTGCCAGCGCGTGAAGCGAAACACCGCGCCGACCTCGGCATAGTGCTTCGGGACCGCGCGCACGCCGGCCATCGTGTTGAGGGCGATGGGAACGAACGCCGCCTTGGCGATGACGATGATCTTCAACGCCTCGCCGATGCCGACCAGAAGCATGAGTAGCGGGATCCATCCCAGCGTCGGCACCTGGGCGAAGGCCGTGAACAGCGGCTTGGCGTAGTCCTCGACTGTCGGCGACAGGCCCATGGCAATGCCAAGCAGCAGTCCCAGCACGCAGCCGGCGGCGAAGCCTTCGACGACACGCAGCAGGCTGATCGAGGTGTCGCGCAGCAGGTCGCCCGTTTTCGCCAACTCCCATAGCGCGCCTAGCGCTTCGCTGGGCGCCGGCAGGATCTGGACGGGCAGCCAGCCCTGGTGCGCACTGAGAGCCCACAGTCCGAGCAGCGCCAGCGGTAGCAGCAATGCCAAGGCGACGGTCGGCGGCTGGGCCTCGCTCCGGCCGTCGCCACGTCGCGTGACGGCGAGTTGAGCGACCGACACTAGACCTTGCCCTGCGCCTTGCCGTCGGCGTCGTAGCGCGGCCAGAAGTTCTCGAAGCCGAGCTGCTTCAGGGCGGCATCGAGGAACTGCGGATCGAACCAGCCGTCGACGGTGACGTCGCGCCGGATCAGGCCGTACTCCTTCGCCTGACGGGCCTGGGTCCGGTATTGCTGGATCAGGTAGTCGTCGATCAGCGGCGAGTTGCGGTACTTGAGCTTCTGGTCCGCGAAGTCGGCGCGGTAGGCGGCGGCGGGACGGCCCGACCGGGCAGAGATTTCGAAGAAGGCCTCGCGATTCTCCTCATGCGAGGCCCAGTGCGCTGCCTTCACCAGCGCGGTCACGATCTTCTGCGTCAAGGCGGGATGCTGGCTGACGAAGGCGTCGTTGGCGATCAGGGTGCCTTGGCGCTCGAAGGCAGAATTATCTCCCTTCGTCGTATAGATGATCTTCACCAGGCCCTGGCTCTCCAGCAGCAGGAGCCCCAAGTTGCCGAACGCGGCGTCGATGTTGCCGGTGGCCAGCGCGGCGTTGGTCGAGGCTTCGTCCATGTTGATGCCCTGGAAATCCCGCTCGGACAGCCCGCTGGCGGCCAGCACCTTGACGGCTGCCAGATGGTTGTTGGTGCCGCGAAAGATCGCGACCTTGCGTCCCTTGAGGTCTTTCACGGAGCGCAGCTCCGAGTTCAGCGGAACCGCAAGGTACATCGGTGCGTGAGCACCGCCGGCTGCGAGCTGGCGGGTTTTCAGGCCGTTCGCCCGGCCCACGACCTGGGGCAGGTCACCCTGCGAGGCGAAGTCGAGCTGGCCGTTGGCAAAGGCCTCGTTCACGGCCGGGCCGGCACCTTTGAAGAACGAGTACTCGATCCGCACGTCCGGCCGGTCAGCCAGCTCGCGGTCGAAGTAGCCTTCGGCGTGGGCAACGGCGATGGCGTTGCCACCGGAGAACTGGCGGTTGTCGACGCCGACATTGGCGAAGCCAAACCGGATGACGACCGGCTTCGCGGACTGCGCCCTGAGCACGGCGGGAGAGGCTGTCGCGCCGGCAAGCGCTGCCATCAAGGTGCGGCGATGCAACATCGGTCGAGGTCCTATTCTGCGGATACGAGAAGGGGCGCGGTCCTGGCGGCCGGTACCGGCGCGGATTTGGGCGCGACGCCGGCGGATGAAGTTGCCTGTAGGGCGGCCATGACGTCGTCGCGTAGCCGGCCGAGAGCGGGATCGGTGCGTTCGCGTGGCCGGGCGAGCGGAACGTCGAAGGTCGCGGCAATGCGTCCCGGGCGGGGCGCCATCACGACCACCCTGTCACCGAGATACGTGGCTTCCTCGACGTCGTGCGTCACCAGCAGCATGGTCGTGCGCTCGGCCGCCCAGATGCGCTGCAGCTCGTCCTGGAGGCGGGCCCGAGTCAGCGCGTCGAGCGCGCCGAATGGCTCGTCGAGCAGCAGGATGCGCGGCCGGTTCACCAGCCCGCGCGCGATCGCGACACGTTGGGCCATGCCGCCGGAGAGCTGATGTGGATAGGCATTCTCGAAGCCGCCCAGCCCCACCAGCTCGATGTGCGCGCTGACCTCGCGCCGGCGCCGCGCCTTGTCCAGCGGCGAATTGAGCAGTCCCAGCGCGACGTTCTGGGCGACGGTAAGCCACGGGAACAGGCGCGGCTCCTGGAAGACCAGGCCGCGGTCGAGGCTGGGCGCCGTGACCGGATCGCCGTCGACCCGCACGCTGCCGTCGAACGCAGTGTCGAGTCCCGCCACCAAGCGCAGCAAGGTGGACTTGCCGCAGCCGCTCGCCCCGACAATCGTCAGGAAGCCTCCGGGCTCGACCTCGAGGTCGAGGCCGGCGAGAACGCGCAGGGGCTCGCCACTCACGCGGAATGTCTTGAACACCCCGCTGATCACCAGATGTCCTTGCTGGGCCATCAGTAGGGGCGATCGCCCTTGATGGTGACGCGATAGCCCGAGCGGACCTGCGGGAAGTAGTCCCACATTGCGATGTGCTGGACGGCCCGGTTGTCCCAGAAGGCCACCGAGTGCGGCTGCCAGCGGAAGCGCACCTGGAAGGCGGGCTTGGTCGCGTGCGCGTACAGGAAATCCAATACGGCACGACTCTCCTCCGGCGACAGCTCGTTGATGTGCAAGGTGAAGCCCTCGTTGACGAACAGTGCCTTGCGGCCGCTGACCGGATGGGTGCGCACGACCGGATGGACGGCCTGCGGAAAGACGCGATCGCGATCGTCGATGCCCAGGAGCTTGTTGGTGCGCCGATAGGATCTGTCGCCGGAGTGCGTCGCCGTCAGTCCCTCGAGGAAGGTCTTGAAGGCCGGGGTCAGCGCGTCATAGGCCGCCGTCTGGCTGGCGAAGATCGTGTCGCCACCAACTGGTGGAACGGTGTGCAGATAGAGGATGCTGCCAAGCGGCGGTTCGACGTCGCAGGAGACGTCTGAATGCCATCTCTCGCCGGCAACACGCTTCGACTGGCCGTCGGCATGAATAGGCAGGATCTCGGGATGGCCTTCCGGGCCTGGCGTGTTGGGATGGATGTGCAGCTCGCCAAAATAGCGGCCGAGACGCTTCTGCTGCTCAAGATCGATCTTCTGGTCACGGAAGAACAGTACCTGGTGCTCGGCGAGTGCAGCGTGCAGATCATCGACAGCCTTGTTGCCGAGGGGGACCGACAGGTCGATGTTCGATATCTCCGCCCCCAGTCGCGGACTGACGGGCTTCACCTCGATGGTCGAATAGCTCATCGCCTTGCTCCTTCAGGCTTGTTGATCCTAGACGTTGAAACTTCTGTCGAAGGCGGGCTCGGCCGGGTACGAAGCCGGCAACACGCCCTCCCGCACGTAGAGATCGATGGTCTGTTGCTGGGCCGTGATCACCGCGTCGTCGATGGAGACGGGCGCCAGCGCGCGGACGAGGAGCGTCTTTTGCGACACCTCGTAGGGCACGCCGGTTTCCCTGGCCCACGCGGCGGCATAGGCGTCGATATTGGCGAGACTCCAGCGCAGCGCGGCCTCGAGGCGTCGGCAGAACTGCCATAGCAGGTCGCGCTTGGCGGCGATCGCCCGCTCGGTCGCCACATGGTAGCTGAGCCCGCTCATCAGGCCCTGGCCGTCGACCAGGACTCGCGCGTCGTCCTGCAGGACGGCCTGCCAGACATACTGGCTCCAGGTCGCCCAGGCGTCGATCGAGCCCCGGGCGAAGGCCATCTTGGCATCCCCAGGAGCGAGGAAGGCGAGACTGACGTCGGCCCGTGTTAGGTTCGCGCGCTCGCGTGCGGCCACCACCAAAAAGTGACCGACGGACCCCTTGCCAGTCCCAATCCGCTTGCCACGAAGATCGCCGAAGCTGGCGTAGGCCGACGCGGCCGGCACCAGCAAAGCCGTCGCAGCGCCGGACGAACGTGTCGCCGCCACCACCTTGGCACGCAGGCCTGCCGCCCGGGCGAAGGCAAACGGGGCATCGCCGACACCGCCGCTGTCGATGGCGCCGGCGTTCATGGCCTCAAGCAAGGGCGCGGCCGCACTGAACGTCACCCACTCGATCTTCGATTCGAAGCCGTCGAGCGCACCCGACGCTTCCATCAGCGACTTGTAGCCGCCCTTCTGGTCGCCGACACGCAGGATGTCCGCGGCGCCAGCCCTTGCAGGCGGAAGGAGGGCAGCGGGGAGAATTGCTGCAGCCGTGGCGAATGCTCGACGTGAAATCATGCGCGGCCGTCTCTTTCCGCGTTCGGCCAGAGGTCTCTCACCCTGTATGCATCGCGGCGCTCGCACCACGCGATGGCTTCGAGGTCGGCTGCTGCGATCTGTCTTGGCTTCCCGGCGCGCAGGTCAATGACCTCCTGGACGTCCATGGGCTTTCGCAGGCATCGTCGGTACGCAGCGAGAGTCCCCAGGGCAGAGGCAATCTCGGCATTTGCCGGCGCGGCGGCGCCTGTCGGCGCCGCCAGTGCGATGCGAAACGACATACCGATCTGGCTCCCGCTGCCTCCTACTCTGCCGCCAGGGTGCGCGCACGAGTGGAGATGAGATGGCGGGTCGCCGGCAGCAGCGCGCGACCATAGTCGATGGCGTCTTTCAGCGGCTCGAAGCCGCGGATCAGGAACGTCGTGATGCCGAGGTCGTAGTAGTCCAGCAACGCGTCGGCGACCTGCTCGGGCGTGCCGACAAGGGCCGTCGAGTTGCCGCGCGCGCCGGTCAAGGCCGCGACACCCGTCCATAGCCGCTTGTCCAACCGGGTGCCCTGGGCAGCCGCCTCAAGCAGCCGGAGCGAACCGGAATTCACCGGTGCGCTGGTGCGACGAAACCCGGTCTTGTCCTGCAGCGCACGAGCCTTCTCGAGAATCTCGTCGGCGCGCGCCCAGGCCTTCTCCTCGGTGTCGGCGAGGATCGGCCGCAGCGAGAGGCTGAAGCGCGGCGAACGGCCGTGCTTCGCCGCAGCAGCACGCACGCGACCGATCAGGTCGCGCACTTGCGCATGCGTCTCGCCCCACAGCGCGTAGATGTCTGCATGCTTGCCGGCGACCTCGATCGCGGCATCCGATGCGCCGCCGAAGTAGACGGGGATGTGCGGCTTCTGCCACGACTTGACTGTCGAGAAGGCGCGCTCGAACCGATAGTGCTTGCCGTGATGATCGAACGGCTGATCGCTGGTCCAGACCTTGCGCACGACCTCCAGGTATTCGTCGGTGCGCTCGTAGCGCTCGTCCTTGGTGAGGAAGTCGCCGTCCTGTCGCTGCTCGGCATCGTCACCGCCGGTGATGATGTGCACGCCGACGCGACCACGCGTCAGCTGATCGAGGGTCGCGAACTGGCGTGCCGCCAGGGTCGGCTGGGTGAAGCCTGGCCGGTGGGCGATCATCACGTTGAGCTTGGTCGTGACGGAAGCAGCGTGCGCGGCGACCAGGATGCTCTCAGGTGACGTCGAGTGGAACGCAACCAGCGCGCGATCGAAGCCGCCCGCCTCGTGGGCGCGCGCCACCGTCTCGATGTGGTCGAGGTCGATGACGGGTCCGGAGGGCGGGATGATCTCCGAGCTTTCCCGGGTGGCGACGTAGCCGATGAATTCAACGCTCATGTCGAGGTCCTTGCTTCAGATCTGGAGGGCGAGACGGCCTGCGGCGAGCCGCACGGAATCGTCCTGCGGCGTGTGGATGCGGGCGCAGACGACGTCGCGGTGGTGCCGCTCGAGCGCGTTGCGCCGACTGACGCCATGATTGCCGGTCAGCTTGAGAGCGCCTTCCACAGCGGCGATCGCGTTGTTGGTGATGATGGACTTGAGCATGCCAGCCTCGCTCGGCGCCGGCGGCCGGCCATCAT
>JADHLS010000204.1 GCA_016780605.1 Reyranella sp. | reverse complement strand
CTCGGCCCACAGGCGACCTACGCCGGCACGTCGATCCTGCGCGGCCGCTAATCTTGCCGGACCGCGGACCTCCAGGTCCGCTCATGCTCTTCTGGCCCGTGCGCACAGGATCATGAGCGCGCGAGCACGCGCGCGGTCCGAAAAAGCCTGACCATGAGCGGGCCTGGAGGCCCGCGGTCCGGCAAGAAGACTACGACTTGAACGCCACCTCGTAGTGGGTGGCGAAATCGTCGAAGTCACTGAGGGCGGCGCGTCCCTCCGGCTCGACGACGGACACCGAGATGTCGGGGCCGGTGAAGGCCTCGATCGCCTGGCGCGATTCCCACAGTGTAAGGGCGACGAACTCTGTCCGGCGGTCGGTCTCACGACGCAGCAGCCAAGCGCCGCGATGGCCGGCTATGTGCTTCAGCTCGGGAACCACGCTGCCGGCGAAGTGCTGCAGATAGGCATCGGCCTTGGCGGGTTCGGCGCGTCCGCGCCACAAGCGGGCGATCATGTCAGGTCACTCCTTCGAAACGGGTTTCGTTGGCGAGTTGGCGGCCGATCACCAGCCGCTGGATGTCGGAAGTACCCTCGTAGATCGTGGTGACGCGCACGTCGCGATAGAGGCGCTCGACCGGGAAGTCGTTGAGATAGCCGTAGCCGCCATGGATCTGGATGGCGGCTGAGCACACCTTCTCGGCCATCTCTGAGGCGAACAGCTTGGCCATCGACGCTTCCTTGAGGCAGGGCGTGCCCTCGTCGCGCAGGCGGGCGGCGTTCAACACCATCAGCTCGGCCGCCTGCAGCGAAGTCGCCATGTCGGCGAGCCGAAAGGCGACGGCCTGATGCTCGATGATCGGCTTGCCGAAGGTCCGGCGCTCCTTGGCGTAGGTGAGGGCGGCGTCATAGGCGGCGCGCGCCATACCGACCGATTGGGCGGCGACGCCGATGCGGCCGCCCTCGAGGTTCCCGAGCGCAATGCGCAGCCCTTCGCCTTCCTCGCCCAGCATCTGGTCCGGCAGGACCTCGCAATTGTCCAACACGACGTGGCAGTGATCGGACGAGCGCTGGCCCATCGTGTGCTCGATGCGCGCGACGGTGTAGCCTGGCGTTCTGGTCGGCACGATGAACGCGGAGATGCCGCGCTTGCCGGCAGCCGGATCCGTAACGGCGAAGACCAGCGCGACATCGGCACTGCGGCCCGAGGTGATGAACTGCTTGGCGCCGTTCAGCACGAATTTGTTGCCGACACGGTCGGCGCGAGTCGTGATCGACGCGGCATCCGAGCCGGCGCCCGGTTCGGTGAGGCAGAAGGCACCGAGCAGCTCGCCGCGGGCGAGAGGGCGCAGGAAGCGTTCCTTCTGCTGCGCTGTGCCGTGCCGCAGCAGCGGCAGGCAGACCAGCGAATTGTGGACCTGGAAGGCGGTCGAAGACGCGCCGTCGGCGGCCGCGATCTCCATGATGGCGAGCGCATAGGAGACGTAGTCGGTGCCGGCGCCGTCGAACTCCGGCGGCACGGTCATGCCCAGCAGGCCGAGTTCGCCCATGCGGTGGAAGACCTCGCGCGGAAAGCGCGGCGTGCGGTCGCGTTCGGCCGCCGTTGGCGCCAGTTCGCGCATGGCAAACTGGCGCGCCATATCGCGGATCTGGCGCTGGCCCTCGTTCAGCATCCCGCGAAGCTACGAAGAGGGCTGTCGCCGGTATTGGCTAAAATTGGCGGCGCCGGTATTTTCCCATGTGGCCCGCATCGACCCCAGGAACTCGACGCAATACTGGTGGGACCGTCATCTCACCGGCCTCAGCCTGTTGTGCGCCGACTTCACCACTCACGAATACCCGCCGCATGTCCACGAGGCGCTGGTCGTCGCCGTGACCGAGCAGGGCGGCTCCGTCATCAAGAGCCGCGGCCAGGTCGAGGAGGCCACGCCCTCGACGCTGTTCGTGTTCAATCCGGCCGAGCCCCATGCCGGCTGGATGGGCTGGAGCGAGCGCTGGCAATACCGCTCGATGTATCTGACGCAGGCCGCCCTCGATCAGGTGGCGGCGGGCCTCGGAATCGAGAAGGTGCCGTATTTCACGCGCAACGTGTTCGGCGATCCCGACCTGATCGAGGCGTTCCTCGCCATGCATCTTGCGATCGAGGAGGGGCGCGACGTCTTCCGTGAGCGCGAGTTGCTGATCGGCAGCTTCGGCCGGCTGTTCCAGCGCCATGGCAGCGGAGGCGGGCGCATCGCGGCGGCGCCTGTCGACCGGCAAATCCTGGCACGCGTCCAGGAGCGCATGCAGGCCGAGTACGCGTCGGACCTGCGCCTGGAGGATCTGGCGGCAGAAGCGGGCCTCACGACCTTCCAACTCATCGGCCTGTTCAAGCGCACCGTGGGGCTCACACCACACGCCTATCTCACCCAGGTCCGGCTCAACATGGCCTGCCGGCAGCTACGACATAAGCCGGCGCTGGCCGAGGTCGCGACATCAGTCGGCTTCTACGACCAGAGCGCGCTCAACAAGCATTTCAAACGCTGCTACGGCATCACGCCGCGCCAGTTCGCCCGCGCTGCTGCGGCGTAGCCGGCCGGCAATTTTTGCCAATACGGTCGACGGTCATCGGCCTATCAGGCCGCATGCACCTCTTCTGTCATGACAATCCCGAGACGCTCAGCGTCCAGACCGACGTCGCCGACGCGCGGCCGGGCAAGGTCGTGCTGGCGCAAACGCCGTTTTATCCAGGCGGCGGCGGGCAGCTGGCCGACCGCGGCGTCATCCGCTGGCAGGGCGGGGACGCGAAGGTCGTCGGGTTCGAATATTCGGCCGGCAAGCTCTGGCATCTGCTCGACAGCCAGAGTGAGATGGCGGGCGGCGTCGAGGCCGCTGTCGACCCTGCGTTCCGACGCATGATGCGCCAGCTCCACACCGACACGCACATCCTGAACGCACTCGTCTTCCAGGCCTTCAACGGCGCACTTGTGACCGGCGTGCAGATGGCCGATGACGGCACGGCGCGCATGGATTTCGACGTTCCGGATGCCGACAACGACCGGCTGCGCGCGCTCGAAGGTCCGATCAACGATCTGATCCGCCAGGACATTCCGCTGCGCTTCGTCTACGTGCCGATGAGCGAGGCGCAGGCCGAGCACGGCTTGATCCGCAGCCGCTCGGTGGCTCCGCCACCCACGCCCGATGGCAAGATCCGCATCGTCGAGATCACCGGGCTCGATCGCCAGGCCTGCGGCGGTACCCACCTCGCCTCGACGGGTGCCTCGCCGCCTGTCCGTATCCTGAAGGTCGACAACAAGGGCCGCCACAACCGGCGAGTCAGGATCGCGCTTCCCGAAAAATCTTGACTTCTCAACACCATATGTTGCCTTATCCCTTCAGGAAGTCGGCATATGTTGTTGCGCCCCCGTCAGATTTTGGCGCCGATCATCTTCGCGACGGTGTTCGGTTACTTCGGCTACCACCTGGTCAACGGTGAGCGCGGGCTGTTGGCCATGGTCCAGCTGCAGCGCGAGGTGCTGATCGCCGAGCAGAACCTGGCCGAGGCCGAGACGACCCGGAAGATCTGGGAGCGGCGGGTGGCCGCGCTGCGCAACCAAAGCCTCGACCCCGACATGCTCGACGAGCGTGCCCGGGTGCTGCTGAACTTCTCCCGCAAGGACGACGTCGTCATCTTTACCCCGACGCGTTAGTCGAGGAATTGCGTGACGCGTTGATCAGGTTCGCGTCGTGGCCGCCTGAAAGAAACTGTCCGGCACAAAGGGCCGTCCGCAAACAATCTCTCAAATGCTGCGCCGCACGCTGAGGCGGCCGCTTTAAGGCTGGTTTTTTGCTGCTAGATCAACCACATCGCCTTGGACGATGCTATAAGCGGCAACGGATTAGAGCATATTACGGCCGGCTGATTTCAGCCGGTCGGAATGTGCCTCAAGACGTGGTGTTTGGAACGACGCGTCTCCGATGGGAGAGAACCGCACGCGGTTCTCTCCCATCGGAAGCCGCACTCGCGGAGGGGATTGCGATGGCGAAGCCGGCCATGAAGCCGAAGGTGGAAACGTCTCCGGCCAAACCGACCGCATCGACCAAGCCGCCGGGCGCCGGCGACAACAGCGTGAGCGCCGACCAGCTGAAATCCTTCTATCGCGACATGCTCCTGATCCGCCGCTTCGAGGAGCGGGCGGGCCAGCTCTACGGCATGGGCCTGATCGGCGGCTTCTGCCACCTCTATATCGGCCAGGAAGCCGTCGTGGTCGGCATGCAGTCCACGATCAAGCTCGGCGATTCCATCATCACCTCTTATCGGGACCATGGCCACATGCTGGCCGCCGGAATGGATCCCAAGGGCGTCATGGCCGAGCTGACAGGCCGGGCCAGCGGCTATTCCAAGGGCAAAGGCGGCTCGATGCACATGTTCAGCCGCGAGAAGCATTTCTACGGCGGCCACGGCATCGTCGGCGCCCAGGTGCCGATCGGCACGGGGCTGGCCTTCGCCCACAAGTACAACGGCAACAACAACGTCTCGCTGACCTACTTCGGCGACGGCAGCGCCAACCAGGGCCAGGTCTACGAGGCCATGAACATGGCGGCGCTGTGGAAGCTGCCGGTCATCTACGTCATCGAGAACAACCGCTACGGCATGGGTACTTCGGTCGAACGCGCCTCGGCGGTCACCGAGCTCTATCGCCACGGCGAATCCTTCGGCATCCCGGGCGAGCGGGTCGATGGCATGGACGTCGTCGCCGTCAAGGCCGCGGGGGAGAAGGCCGTCGAGCACGCCCGCAATGGCGGCCCGTATATCCTCGAGATGCAGACCTATCGCTACCGCGGCCATTCGATGAGCGATCCCGCCAAGTACCGAACCAAGGAAGAGGTCGACAAGTATCGCAACGAGCGCGATCCGATCGACCATGTTCGCAAGTTGCTGCTGGACGGGAAGATGACCGACGAAGCGGCCCTCAAGGGGGTCGATGCGGATGTCCGCAAGATCATCAACGACGCCGCCGAGTTTGCCCAACATAGTCCCGAGCCCGATCCCTCCGAGCTGTGGACCGACGTCCTGGTCGGAGCCTGATACATGTCGATTCCGGTCTTGATGCCAGCCCTCTCTCCAACCATGACCGAGGGGAAGCTGGCCAAATGGCATGTGAAGGTCGGCGACGCGGTCAAGGCGGGACAGGTGATCTGCGAGATCGAGACCGACAAGGCGACGATGGAAGTCGAGGCGGTCGATGAGGGGACGGTCGCCCAGATCCTGATCGAAGAGGGCGCCGAAGGCATCAAGGTCAATACGCCGATCTGCGTGCTTGCCGCCGAGGGCGAAAGCGTCGCCGACACCGCCAAGGCAGCCCCCGCCGCTCCAGCGCCGGCTGCCGAGACGCCCAAAGCCGAACCCAGGCCCAAGGCGGAAGCGCCTGCTGCGCCGCAGGCGCCGGCCGCACCTGCAGCCGCGGCCGAGCCGGAATGGACCGGCAAGACTGCGCACATGACGGTGCGGGAAGCCTTGCGCGATGCCATGGCGGAGGAGATGCGCCGCGACGGCCAAGTCTTCCTGATGGGCGAGGAAGTCGCTCAGTACCAGGGGGCCTACAAGGTGAGCCAGGGACTGCTCGAGGAGTTCGGCGCCAAGCGCGTCATCGACACGCCCATCACGGAGCATGGTTTCGCCGGTCTCGGCGTCGGCGCGGCGTTCGGCGGGCTGAAGCCGATCGTCGAGTTCATGACCTTCAACTTCGCCATGCAGGCGATGGACCAGATCATCAACTCGGCGGGCAAGACGCATTACATGTCGGGCGGCCAGATGACCTGCCCGATCGTGTTTCGCGGGCCTAACGGAGCCGCCGCGCGGGTCGCCGCCCAGCACTCGCAGTGCTACGCGAGCTGGTACGCCCACGTGCCGGGCTTGCGTGTGCTCTCCCCCTGGAGCGCCGCCGATGCCAAGGGCCTGCTGAAAGCCGCGATCCGCGATCCCAACCCGGTGATCTTCCTCGAGAACGAGATCCTCTACGGACAGTCGTTCGACGTGCCGGAGGATCCTGAGTTCGTACTGCCGATCGGCCGCGCCAAGATCGAGCGGCCGGGCAAGGACGTCACCATCACTGCTTTCTCGATCATGGTCGGCAAGGCGCTGGCCGCGGCCGAGGAACTGGCCAAACAGGGCATCGACGCCGAGGTGATCAACCTCCGGAGCCTGCGCCCGTTCGATACCGAGACGATCGTCAACTCGGTCAAGAAGACCAACCGCCTGGTCTCGGTCGAGGAGGGCTGGGCCTTCGCCGGCATCGGCTCTGAGCTTGCCGCCCAGATGATGGAGCAGGCCTTCGACTGGCTCGACGCACCGGTGAAGCGCGTGCATGGCCTCGACGTGCCGCTGCCCTATGCGGCGAACCTCGAGAAGATGGCGCTGCCGCAGCCCGAGAACATCGTCGCGGCCGCCCACGAAGTCTGCAATCGCTGATCAAAGTCCGACCATGTCGATCAATATCCTGATGCCCGCGCTGTCGCCCACCATGACGGAGGGCAAGCTCGCCAAGTGGCACGTGAAGGTGGGCGACGCCGTCAAGTCCGGGCAGGTGGTCTGCGAGATCGAGACCGACAAGGCCACGATGGAAGTCGAGGCCGTCGACGAGGGCAAGGTCGGTCAGCTCGTCGTGCCCGAGGGCACCGAGGGCGTGAAAGTCAATGCCGTCATCGCCATCCTTCTGGAGGAGGGCGAGACGGACGTGCCCAAGGGCGCCGCGCCACCGCCTGCAGCCGCGCCCGCACCCGCCAAACCTGCTCCAGCTCCAGCTCCGGCGCCAGCAGCTGCTCCTGCGGCGGCGCCCGCCGCGACCACGCCGAAGCCCGTTGCGGCGCCTGCTCCTCAACCGGCGACCACGCCGAGCGGCGGGCGCATCTTCGCCTCGCCGCTTGCCAAACGCATCGCGGCCGAGAAGGGACTCGATCTATCGCGCATCAAGGGCAGCGGACCCAACGGGCGCATCGTCAAGGCAGACGTCGAATCGGCCAAACCTGGAGCGGCGCCGGTAGCCGCTCCAACGGCAGCACCGCGCGCCGCGCCGGCTCCAAGTGCGCAGCCGGTGTTCGTGGCGCCCGGCGACGCCCGCGTGCCGCACACGTCGATCCGCAAGGTGATCGCGCGGCGCATGCTCGAGTCCAAGCAGACGGTGCCGCATTTCTACCTGACGGTGGACCTCGAGATCGACGCGCTGCTGGCGGCGCGCCAGGCCATCAACGCCGTCGCCGAGAGGAAGGGCACCAAGGTCTCGGTCAACGACATGATGATCAAGGCCTGCGCCAAGGCGCTGCGCGATCATCCGGAATGCAACGCCTCGTGGACCGAGGACGAGATGATCCAGTACGGCGCGGTCGACATCTCGGTCGCGGTCGCCACCGATCGCGGCCTGATCACGCCGATCGTGCGCAATGCCGACATGAAGGGCCTGGCGCAGATCGCGACGGAGATGAAGGACCTCGCCGCCCGCGCCAAGACAGGCAAGCTGAAGCTCGACGAGTTCCAGGGCGGCGGCTTCACCATCTCCAACCTCGGCATGTTCGGCATCCAGAGCTTCGCCGCGATCATCAATCCTCCGCAGGCCATGATCTTGGCCGTCGGCGTGGGCGAGGAGCGGGCGGTCGTGCGCAAGGGCCAGGTCGTGGCGCGCAACATGATGAGCTGCACGTTGGCGGTTGATCACCGCGTCGTCGACGGCGCAATGGGCGCGCAGTACCTGCAGACGCTGCGTGCCTACGTCGAGCAGCCTGCATCCATGCTGGTCTAGGAGCGCATCATGGCCGACACCAGCTTCGACATCATGATCGTCGGCGGCGGGCCGGGCGGCTACGTTGCTGCCATCCGCGCCGCCCAGCTCGGCATGAAGACCGCCGTGGTCGAGCGCGAACACATGGGCGGCATCTGCCTCAACTGGGGCTGCATCCCGACCAAGGCGCTGCTGCGCACCTCGGAAGTCTACGGGCTGATCAAGCACGCCGACTCCTTCGGCCTCTCGGTCAAGGACGTCTCCTACGATCCCAAGAAGATCGTCGAGCGCTCGCGCAAGGTGGCGAACCAGCTCAGCAACGGCGTCAAAGGCCTGATGCGCAAGAACAAGATCACGGTGTTCGACGGCACGGCCAAGCTCGACGGCGTCGCGGGCGGCCAGCGGAAGCTCGCCGTGGCGATGAACGACAAGAGCAACGTGACGCTGACGGCCAAGAACGTGATCCTGGCGACCGGCGCGCGGGCGCGCCAGCTGCCGGGGCTGGAGTCCGACGGCAAG
>JADHLS010000203.1 GCA_016780605.1 Reyranella sp. | reverse complement strand
GGCGATGAGGTCAGCTTCATGCGCAAGGACAAGAAGGGCTACCGCCTGAAGGTTCTGCAGGGCAATCCTAAGAACCTCTGACATATCCAAATCTTCGGACGCGCCACTCCTGTGGCGCGTCCCATGAGATTGTAAACGCAGATGAACACGGATGATGATTCCGAGTTCATCTGTGGCTAATTCTTCTCAAGCTTCCTGGTCTTGCCTCGACTTCTCTCCCCGCGCAGACTCCGCGCAACGAATGGGAGGAAGAACTTGAAGATCACGCGTCGCGTGGCCGCCGGCGGGTTGGCGGCCTTTCCTTTTGTCGGGGCCCGCGCCCAGCAGAATTTCCCCAGCCGGCCCTGCACGCTGGTCGTACCCTTCCCCGCCGGCGGCCCGGCCGACATCTTCGGGCGCAATCTCGCCGAGCGCATCTCGCCGTTCCTCGGCCAGCCGGTGGTCGTCGAGAACAAGAGCGGCGCTGCAGGCGTCACCGGCGTCGATTTCGTCGCCAAGGCCAACGACCCGCATGTCATGGGCCTGATGAGCGCCTCGGCGGGCGCCATCATGCAGAGTCTGATGCCCAAGATGCCGTTCGATGGCACCAAGGACATCGCCCCGCAGATCCTGGTGGTGCGCGTGCAGGAGGTGTTCGCCGTTTCGAGCAAGCTCGGCATCAACGACCTCAAGAGCTTCATCGCCTATGCCAAGGCCAACCCCGGCAAGGTGACCTGCGGCTCGGCCGGCACCGGCGGCATCACCCATCTCGCCATCGAGCTGTTCAAACGCGAGACCGGCACCGACCTCCTGCATGTGCCCTATCGCGGTGCGGCGCCCGCAACCAACGACCTGCTGTCCGGCACCGTCGACACCGTCCTGCTCGACATCTCGGTGCTGATCCCGCATGCCCGCTCCGGCGCGATCAAGGTGCTGGCAGTGACCTCGGATACGCGCCCGCCGCTGATGCCCGAGGTGCCGACCATGCGCGAGATGGGCTATCCCAAGGTCAATTCCGACAACTGGTATGCGCTGATCTCGCCCGGCGCGACGCCGGCCGACGCGCGCAAGAAGATCTTCGACGCCGCGACGGCGGCGCTCAAGACCAAGGAGATCGCCGAGGCCTATGGTGCAGCCGGCGGCGTGGTGGGCGGCGGCACGACGGATGAGCTAAAAGCCTTCCTGAAGGAAGAAGCCGTCAAATGGGCCGCCGTGATCAAGGCGGCGAACGTCAAGCTCGAGTAGGTAGAAAGTACAAGTGCCCGACATCGAACGCGGCCTGGCGAAGACCTTCGCCGGCCATATCCACTGGCGCGCTTGCGGCCCCGATCGCCGTGATGCGCCGGTCATCATGGTGAGTCACATCAACCAGCAAAGCTCGGCGGTGATGGTCGATCTCCTGCAGGCGCTGGCGCCGCACTTTCGCGCCATCGCCATCGACTATCCGAGCCACGGCCATTCCGATCACATCGATTGGCAACCCGCCATCGAGGATTACGCACGGTGCGTCATCGAGGTGATGGACACGCTCAGGATCGACCGTGCCATCGCGCTCGGCGAGGCAGTTGGGGCGGCGACATCGATCGCGCTCGGCGCGTACTGGCCGCAGCGCATCGACAAGGCCGTGCTGATCAACATCCCCTATTTCAGCAACGCCGATACGGCCAAGAATGACATCGCGGACATCGCCAGGGTCCGGCCGAGCGACGAGTCCGGCTTCCCGGCGCCGCGCTCGATAAAGTTCCTGCTGGAGAACGATCCCGAGCACGCGCCGATGCATCCCACGCAATCGTGGATGGACCGCATCAACACCGCCCAACTCGAGATCGGCCGCGATCGCTGGCAGGCGATGGGCGCGCTCGCCAAGTTCGACCCGCTGGCCGGCCTTGCGGCGCTGAAGCAGCCGGTGCTGATGCTCTACGGCGAGAACTTCATCTACGGCAAGCACCGCGCTCTGATGCAGTCGAAGTGCCCGCACGCGAAGCTTGAGATCATTCCGGGTGGCCGCTTCTGCATGAGTTGGGAGCGCGCGACGGACATCGCCGCCCACGCCCGGGCCTTCCTGACCGTATGAGTGCGGACGCCGTTGCCCGCCTGACTCGTGCGCTGGCGCGCTACCCGCGGGTCGGCTTGTGCACGCTGCCGACTCCGCTGGAGCCGATGACGCGATTGAGCGCCCATCTCGGCGGGCCGCGCCTCTGGGTAAAGCGCGAGGATTGCACGGGCCCGGGCTTCGGCGGCAACAAACTGCGCAAGCTAGACTACGTGCTGCACGAGGCCCTGCAGGCCGGTGTCGACACGCTGGTGTCGGGCGGCGTGGTGCAATCCAACAGCCAGCGCCAGGTGGCGGCCGCCGCCGCGAAGCTGGGACTTGATTGCCACCTCGCCGTCTATCACGGCCGGCTGACGCCGCCGTCGCCCGAGTACGGCCGGACCGGCAACGCCCTGCTCAACCGCCTGCTCGGTGCCACCCTGCACGACGTGCCCTGGAACGGCGATCGCAACGGCGCCATCCGCGACCTCGCGGCCAACCTGCAGGCGCGGGGCGCGAAGACCTATGTCGTCCCCTACGGCGTTTCCAATCCCTTGGGCGCGGTGGGCTATGCCTCGACGGTCGCCGAGATCGCCCAACAGTGCGCCGCGCTCGGTGTCGAGCCTCGCGCCATCGTCCATTGCTCGGGCAGCGCCGGCACGCAGGCCGGCCTGGTGGTCGGCGCACGCTTCTGCCTGCCCACGACGCGCATCGTCGGCATCGACATCGACGCCGAGCCGGCACGGGTGCGCGCCGATGTCTTGACCTACGGTCGCGCCGCCGCCGCGCTTCTGGACCAGCCGTTCGACGATGCCGATGTCGAGGTCGTGGCAGGGCATGCGGGCCCCGCTTACGGCGTGCCGCATGAGGCGACGGTCGAGGCGATCCGGCTTGCCGCCCGGCTGGAGGCGCTGATCCTGGACCCGGTCTACTCCGGCAAGGGGCTGGCCGGGCTGATCGCGCTGATCCGCGACGGCCGCTGGTCGGCGGACGACGACGTCGTCTTCCTGCATACCGGCGGCACGCCCGCGCTGTTCGCCTATCGCCATCTGTTCGATCCGGAGTGACCGATGCTCGACGCTGAAGCCCGCCTGCTGCTCGACCTCATGGAAAAGGCCGTCGCCGAAGGGCGGCCGAAACTCCACACACTGCCCTATGCCGTCGGCCGGCAAGCGGTCGACAAGATGTCGGAGGACAGCGAGGCCGATCCCATGCCGGTCGGCGAGGTGTCCGACGGCAGCTTCGCGGGACCGGTCGGCGAGATCCGCTTCCGCCGCTATCGTCCACTCAGCGCTGCGGCGGGCGCGCTGCCGACCCTGATCTACTATCACGGCGGCGGCTTCGTGATCGGCAATCTCGAGACCCATGATTCGACCTGCCGACGGCTCGCCAACAAAAGCCGCTGCCAGGTGATCGCCATCGACTACCGGCTGTCGCCCGAGCACCCGTTCCCGGCGCCGATCGAAGACGGCGTCGCGGCCTTCCGCCACATCCGCGACAATGCGGAATCGTTCGGCGCCGATGCGGCGCGACTGGCGGTCGGCGGCGATTCCGCGGGCGGCGCCATCAGCGCCGTGGTCTGCCAGGCCATCCGCGATGCCGGCGACAAGGGCCCGGCCTTCCAGATGCTGATCTATCCCGCGACGGATTCCAGCAAGGAGAGTGCCTCGCGCGTGGCCTTCGCCGACGGCTACTTCCTCACCAAGGACCTGATCGACTGGTTCTGGAAAGCCTATTGCCCGCCCGGCACCAACCAGAGCGACCTCAGGCTCTCACCGCTGCTCGCAACGGATTTCAAGGGCCTGCCGCCCGCCTTCGTGCTGACCGCCGGCTACGATCCGCTGCGCGACGAGGGCCGCGCCTATGCCGACCGGCTGATCGATGCTGGCATCAAGACAACCTATGTGAACTACCCCGGCACCATCCACGGCTTCTTCTCGTTGACGCGGTTCCTCGGCCAGGGGCTGAAGGCCAACGACGAGGCGGCCGCGGTGATGGCGGCGCACTTCGGGACGTAAGCGCTAGCGCGTCCACAAGGTGATGGGCACCGGCCGGCGCTCGGGGCAGAGCAGCTCGCCGAGGTGCGCTTCCGACAACGGCCCGCGATAGGCGCATTCGACGCCATCGACGACCAGCGCCGCCACGACCTGCGGCGTAAAGCTCGAGAGCCGCAGGCGCAACTCGCCCGTCTTCTCCTGTGGGCCCTCCTGGGTGCAGATGCCGACGTGCTTCATGGTCATCGGGCCAACCAGCTCGTTGCCGGTCCGCACGACGGCCGCCGTCACTTCCCATTCGCCGAGCCGGCCGGTGTAGCCGGTGATGTCGAGCGAATCGGGATTGGCGGGAAAGCGCAGGTAGGTGAACGCAGCCGCGACGGCGAGCCCCACCACCGGCAGGACGACGACTGCCGCGATCTTCCAGGGCCGGCCGATCGTCATTTGGCGGCGCTGCGCGCCTCGAGGATTTCGACGCGCTCGCCCTCGCCGTCCGCGGTCAAGGCGACGACCCTTGCGTAGTACGACTGCGCCTTGGCTGTGTCGCCGGCCGCCTTCGCCGCCCGCGCAGCACCGACGAATGCGCCCAGGCGGTTCGGCTCCTTGGCCAGCGTCTTCTCGAACTGCACCAGAGCGTCGGCGCCCTTGCCGCCTTCCATCAGCATCTGGCCATAGAGCTCACGTGCCGGCGCGAGCGGTCCAGGCGTGACCGGCGACTTTTCGGTCTTGTCCTCCTGGTCAGCGGCAGCACTCATTGCCGCCAGCGCCTCGTCCTTCTTGCCCAGTGCCCACAGCCGCCACGCCGAGGCGACCTTCCACTGGATGTCGACCTGCTCTGCCCAGTAGGCATCCTTCGCCGCGACCAGCTTGTCGCGCAGCTCGACCAGCTTGGCGAGGTCGGCGTCGGCCGCATCGGGTTTGCCCGATCGCGCGGCGCCGAGCGCACGCGCGAAGTGGGTGATGGCATCGACGTAGAAGCCGGGCGCCGAGTGCACTTCCAGAGCGGCCGCGCCCTGCCAGTCGCCGCGCTCCACCATGTAGCGGGCCGGACCCGCCGCCAGGGCAAAGGTGCCGGCGCGCACGTTGGGATTGACGTTGGCGACGCTGGCCATCTCGTCCACCACCGCGCGCGCCCGGCGATCCTGGCCGAGCTGAAGGTGGGCGTAGACCAGGTAATCCATGGCATGCAGCTGGTCGCCCGCCTCCTTGTCCTCCTTCGCCACCCTGGCCGAGGCCTGGTTGGAATCGATCGACTCGGCCCAGTAACCGACGCGCGTGAAGATGTGCGAGGGCATGTGGAGCGCGTGCGGCGCGTCGGGCGCGACCTTGGCGTACTGCCGCGCCGCACCGATGCCCTGCTGGGCGATCGGGGGATAGTCGTAGAGATGGATCAGGTAGTGCCAGACGCCGGGATGCTGCGGCTGGCGCGCCGCGATCTTCTCCAGGATGGCGGCTCCCTTCAGCTGATCGGCATAGGTCTTGTCGGCCGGCGAGGCGCCGACGTTCAGCGCCAGCGCGTAGTAGAGCTGCGCTTCGTCATCGTTGGGATAGCGCTCGGCGAGTTGCTGCATCGCCGCGACGTAGCGGCGGACTCGCGTGCCATGGTCGACCTTGTCGTAATCGACATAGATCGCGCTCAGCGCCTCGATGAAGTCTTTCTCGCGCTGGGTCTTGGCGCCCGCAGCGCGCGCCTTTTCGATGGCCGCGAGGCCGGCCGGCAGATTGGCCGGTGGCGGCGCGGCGTGCGGATTGTTCAGCAGGCTGAGCGCAATGCCCCAGTAGCCGATGGCGCAACTCGGATCCTTGGCGAGCGCGCTCTCGAAGGCCTTCTGCGACGCGCGATACCAGAACGAATGCTGATACAGCATCGCCCGGTCGAAGTCGGCCTGGGCTGCCGCGTTGCACGACGTTTCGAAATGCACCTTGCCCAGCTTGGCGTCCGACGCCTGAGCGAAGACAGCGGGGCCGTCGGCAGCCAACGCCAGAGCGAAGACACCCACAAGGCCTATCCTGGACTTGGTGATCATCGCTTTCCTCCTCGGTTCGCGAAATCGTGCCCGGCCCGGGAACTATACGCCTCCCCGGCCGCACACGCGTGTGCGGAAGATCACAACCGGGAGCGGCTGACGGATGTCATCACTCCAGCGGCTTGAACCCCGTCGAGCGAATGATCGGCCCCCAGGTCGCTGCTTCCGTCTGGATCAGAGCGGCGAGCTCGGCCGGACTGTTGGCCTTGGGCACCATGCCGAGATTGGCGAAGGCGTCGGCGATCTCCTTGCTGGCGATGGCCTTGGCGATCACCTCGGAGGCACGGCCTATAAGCGCGGTTGGGGTGCCGGACGGGGCGAAGAGACCGAACCATTCGGACACCACGATCTCCTTCACGCCCTGCTCGGCGAAGGTGGCGACGTCCGGATAGAAGGGCGAGCGCTTCTCGCCGCTGGTCGCCAGCACCCGCATGCGATTGTCCTTGGTGTAGGGCAGGAAAGAGCCGTCGGGCAGCATCAACGCGGCGAGCTGATTGGCCATCACGTCGGCAAGCGCCGGCGCCCCGCCACGATAGGGCACGGCCTGGATCGGCGCATTCAGCGCCTTGGCCAGCACCAGCGTCAGGAAGTGCGGGAACGAGCCCTCGCCGGGATTGCCGCAGCTCGCCTTGCCCGGATTGGCCTTGGCCCAATCGCCGAACTGCGCCAGCGTCTTGACCTCCGCCGGCACCATCGGGCCGACGGCAAGGCCATGCACGAACGTCGCCGCCAGGGACACCGGCGCGAGGTCCTTGGTCGGATTGTAGGAAAGCTGACGGTAGATGTCGGCGTAGACCGTCACCGTCGAGGCCGGCGTGAGCAGGAGCGTACGCCCATCCGGCGGCGAGGATTTCAGTGCGTCGATCGCGATACGGCCGGCGGCGCCGGGGCGGTTGTCGACAAGGGCGCTGCGCGCATAGGCGGGCGCCAGTTTTTCGGCGAGATGCCGGCTGACCACGTCGGCCGAACCACCGGGCGGAAAGCCGACGAGGATCTTGAGCGACTCGAGAGGCTGCTGCGCCCGCAGCAACGACGGCGATGCCAGTACCGCACCTGCCGCACCCAGAGCGCGAACCACGTGACGCCGCTTGATTGTCATGGCTTGTTTCCCCCTGCCATGACAATACGCGTTGGCCGCCCATCTGAGAAGTAGCCGGCGCTAGCCCGCCGGCACGACGCGCACGAATCCGATCGGCTGGGCGAAGCCTTTCAAAGCGACGCTTTCCTCGCGCGCCGAAAGCCCCGCCAGAAGCGGTTGCACCGCCGGGTCGTCGGCGACGGTACGGCTCAGCACGATGTCACCCCCCGTGCTCTGGCCTTGCAGACGGGCTGCCATGTTCACGGTGGACCCGAAATAGTCGAGCCGGTCGTTCAAGGTAACCACGACGCTTGGGCCCGCATGCACGCCGAGCTTCAGCACGAGGTCGTGATCGACGATCCTCGCCTGCATGGCGAGCGCCGCCTTCACCGCGTGCGCGGGATCGCCGAACGAGGCCATGACGGCGTCGCCGATGGTCTTGACCACCGCGCCGTCGTGGTCGCGAACGATCGAGGCCAGCAGCGCGAAGTGCTCGCGCACCATGTTGAAGGCCGTGGCATCGCCAACGCGCTCGTAGAGCGCGGTCGAACCCTGCAGGTCGGAAAAGAGCAGCGCCACCTGGCCGACGCCCGCCTCGTCGCCCGGCCGAAGCGTCGCCTCGGCGAAGAGGTCGCGGAAAGCCTGCAGCGAGATCACCTCCGGTGCCGTCAGCGCCTCGCGCGTCCAGGTCCGGTCCTCGATCAGGGCGGCGAGCTCGAAGCCCGCATCGTTTGCAAAGGCGATGGTGCCAACCTTGCCCGGTGCCGTTGCCGACACACCCTGCGCGGTGATTCGCAGGCCGGGAAACGCACCGCCAGTATGCTCGATATCGACGAAGGCGCCGGGATGCAGGGTGCGCAGTCGATAGGACCCCGGAGGCAGGTCGAGCGCGATGCTGCGCTTCTCGCCCGCCGCCAGCAGAAGCTGGACCACGACATGCGGCGTCGCCATCGGACCCGACAGGCAGAAGCCGCCGGCCGCGAGGGGACGCACCGAGGGCGACGGTGCAAAGGAAAGCTCGACGTTTCTCTCGAAGTCACGGTCGTAGTCGATGTTGCACGATGGGCAATGGGCGCCGCGCGGCAGCTCGGAAAGCGCCGACGCGGTAAGCTTGGCGCCACGGCAGTTGGTGCAGAGAAGGTCCCATTTCATGG
>JADHLS010000202.1 GCA_016780605.1 Reyranella sp. | reverse complement strand
GGAAAGTAAATAGGTATTTCAGTACCGAATTACGCAAATAGGGAAACGCCAAATGGCCGAGACGCCGATCGACTTTCGAACCGCGCCCGACCGCTACCGGCACTGGAAGCTCGCCCTGGAGAACGGCGTCGCTTACCTGACCATGGACGTGAACGAGGATGCGGGCCTGCGGCCCGGCTACAAGCTCAAGCTCAATTCCTACGACCTCGGCGTCGACATCGAATTGGCCGACGCCGTCCAGCGCCTGCGCTTCGAGCATCCCGAGATCGGAGCGGTGGTGATCCGCTCCCAGCGTGACCGCATCTTCTGCTCGGGCGCCAACATCAACATGCTCGGGCTCTCGACCCACGATCACAAGGTCAACTTCTGCAAGTTCACCAACGAGACGCGGCTCGCCATCGAGGATGCCAGCCAGCACTCGGACCAGACCTACATCTGCTCGATCAACGGCATCGCCGCCGGCGGCGGCTACGAGCTGGCGCTGGCCTGCGAGCAGATCCTGCTGGCCGACGATGGCTCGAGCGCGGGGTCGCTGCCCGAGCTGCCATTGCTCGCCGTGCTGCCGGGCACCGGCGGGCTGACTCGGCTGGTCGACAAGCGCCTGGTGCGGCGCGACCACGCCGACTTCTTCTGCACCACCGCCGAGGGCGTGCGCGGCAAGCGGGCGCGCGACTGGCGGCTGGTCGACACGCTCATTCCTCCGAGCAAGCTTGCCGAGGAGACCAAGAAGATCGCCGAAGGCGTCGCGGCAAAGTCGAAGCGGCCCAAGGACACCAAGGGCATCGCGCTTCCCCCGGTCGAGCGCACCATCGACGGTGACACGATCCGCTACGCTCATGTCACGGTGGAGATCGACCGCGAGCAGCGCGTTGCGCGCTTCCGCGTCAACGGTCCCGCGGCTGCGCCGCCGGCCGACGCCGCCGCGATTCATGCCCAGGGCGCTGGCTTCTGGCCGCTGGCGCTGGCCCGGCAATTCGACGACGCCATGATGCACCTGCGCCTCAACGAGACCGAGATCGGCACCTGGGTGCTGCAGAGCCAGGGCGATGCCGCCCTGGTCGAGGCCTACGACGCGCTGCTCACCAAGGAGCAGTCCCACTGGCTGGTGCGCGAGATCGTGCTCTACTGGAAGCGCACCCTGAAGCGGCTGGACGTGAGCTCGCGCAGCCTGATCGCCCTGGTCGAGCCGGGCTCGTGCTTCGCCGGTACGCTGTTCGAGCTCGTGCTGGCGGCCGACCGCTCCTACATGCTGGACGGCGTGTTCGAGGGCTCCAACCTGCCGGCGGCCACGGTGCGGCTGACGCCGATGAACTTCGGCCCCTACCCCATGGGCAACGGCCTGACGCGGCTTGGCACACGCTTCCTCGCGGAGCCCGACAAGATCGACGAGCTGAAGGACGAGATCGGCAAGCCGATCGACGCCGAAGCCGCCGACGAGCTCGGCCTGGTCACGTTCACGCCGGACGATATCGACTGGGAGGACGAGGTGCGGCTGGTGCTGGAAGAGCGCGCCGGCTTCTCGCCCGACGGCCTGATCGGCATGGAAGCCAACCTGCGCTTCGCCGGGCCGGAGACCATGGAGACCAAGATCTTCGCCCGGCTGTCGGCCTGGCAGAACTGGATCTTCCAGCGTCCCAACGCCACCGGCCCCGAAGGCGCCTTGAAACTCTACGGCACGGGCAAGCAATCCAAGTACGACCGCAAGCGGGCGTAAAGGAGCAGGACATGTCCATCGACTATACCCAGCGCATCCCCAACAACGTCGACCTCGCGAGCGACCGCCGCCTGCAGCGCGCGCTGGAGAACTGGCAGCCGCGCTTCCTCGACTGGTGGAAGGACATGGGGCCGGACGGCACCAACAACTTCGACGTCTATCTGCGCACCGCCATCTCGGCCGAGGCCAACGGCTGGGCCAACTTCGGCTATGTGAAGATGCCGGAGTATCGCTGGGGCATCTTCCTCGCAGGCCAGGATCCCAACCGCGCCATCGCCTACGGCGACAACAAGGGCAAGCCCGCCTGGCAGGAGGTGCCCGGCGAGCTGCGCTCGACCCTGCGCCGCCTGATCGTCACCCAGGGCGACACCGAGCCCGCCTCGGTCGAGCAGCAGCGCCTGCTCGGCAAGACCGCGCCCTCGCTCTACGACCTGCGCAACGTCTTCCAGGTCAATGTCGAGGAAGGCCGGCATCTGTGGGCCATGGTCTACCTGCTGCACGCCTATTTCGGCCGCGATGGCCGCGAGGAGGCGGAGATGCTGCTGGAGCGCCATTCCGGCGATCCCGACAAGCCGCGCATCCTCGGCGCCTTCAACGAGAAGACGCCGGACTGGCTCTCCTTCTTCATGTTCACCTACTTCACCGACCGCGACGGCAAGTACCAGCTGGCCTCGCTCGCCGAATCGGGCTTCGATCCGCTGTCGCGCTCCTGCCGCTTCATGCTGATCGAGGAGGCCCATCACATGTTCGTGGGCGAATCGGGCGTGCAGCGCATCGTCCAGCGCACCTGCGACCTCATGAAGGAGCACAAGACCGACGACGTGCGCGCGCTCGGCGCCATCGACCTCGCGACCGTCCAGAAGTACCTCAACTTCCACTTCTCGGTGTCGCTCGACCTGTTCGGCCAGGAGGCGTCGACCAACGCCGCCAACTACTACACGATGGGCGTCAAGGGCCGTTACCTCGAGACCCGCATCGAGGACGACCACGTGCTCAGCGACCAGGCCTTCGAGATCGACACGGTCGAGGACGGCCGCATCGTGCACAAGGCCGTGCCGGCGCTGTCGGCGCTGAATGAGCGGCTGCGCAACGACTATATCGAGGACTGCGCCCGCGGCCTCCTCCGCTGGAACCGCGTCATCGAGCAGGCCGGCATCGACTTCGAACTGAAGCTGCCGCATCGCGCCTTCAACCGTCGTATCGGCGCCTTTTCCGAGCTCAATGTTTCGCCCGAGGGCAAGGTGATGAGCGCGGCCGACTGGAAGGCCAACGCGCACAAGTGGCTGCCGACCGACGAGGACCGCGCCTACGTGACCTCGCTGATGGGCCCGGCGGTGGTCGAACCCGGCAAATACGCCAACTGGATCGCCCCGCCGCAGCGCGGCATCAACAACCAGCCGGCCAACTTCGAGTATGTGCGCTTCAACTGATGGCCGGCGGCATCTCCATCCACGTCTATGACGTCTCGCGCGGCGTGCCGGCCGCGGGGCTGCACGTCGAAGTGCGTGGCCCCGACGGCAAGCTCCTGGTCGATGGGCGAACCGCCGGTGCCGGGACGCTGGACGCGCCGACGCCGCTCACAGGACTCTACGAGGCGCTGTTCCACATTGGCGACTGGTATCGCGCGCAGGGTGTTCCCGTATCGAATCCCGCCTTCCTCGAGGTCGTGCCCTACCGCTTCGGCGTTGCTGACCTCGCGCAGCACTATCACCTGCCGCTCAAGATGACGCCTTGGGGCTTCTCACTGTTTCGTGGCGGCGCCTGACCGCTCGTTCGGCCAATCATTTGAAGTTGCAGGCGTCGTGGGCGGTCCCGAACCAGGCGTTCACGCTGTGATCGACGAGGCAGCCGTCGCGCCACCTGCCCGAGAAGGAAGGGCCGGTCGTGAGCTTCAACGTTCCGTAGCCATCGGGCTTGCCCTTGCGGACCTCCCCCTGGTAGCGATTTCCAATCTTATCGATCATCACGCCCAGCCCGTCAGGGAGAGCGCCCCGGAGGGAACCTTCGAACGTACTGCCGTCCAGATAAATCAACTTGCCTTCGCCCTGCGGGATCCCCTGAACAAATGAGCCCTCGTATCGCATCCCGTTGGGCAGTTGCAGGAAACCACGCCCGTCCTTGATTTCGGATACGCCGCAGTCGGCAAGCGAGGTCAGCAACACGCGGAAGCCGGTCTGCGTGACGAGGCAGCCGGCCTTCCAATCGCCCGCATAGGTCTCTCCCCCGGCTGTCCGCTCCTCCCCCGGGCCATCGGGCTTGCCCTTCTTGAACTCTCCCTCGTAGATGTTGCCACTTGGCAACCTGAGGACGCCGCGGCCGCTTTCCAGGCCGTCAACCAGGGGGCCTTCGTAGACCCGGCCGTCCGGGTATGTCTTGATCGCGTGGGCGGCCTCGCCGTTCTTGAAGTCGGCCTGGAGCCGGAGGCCGTTATCGAATGTCACGATCGCCTTGCCGTCCATCAGCCGATTGTCGACGAAGAGTCCTTCGTAGCGACTGCCATTCGGAGTGACCACAAAGCCCGGCCCGTTCAGCTTGCCGCCCTTGAAGCTCGCGTCGTACCGCGTGCCGTCGAGATCGGTGATCGACTGCTTGCCGTCGGGCCGGTCGAGTGGGGGAAACCCGCACTCCGCGGGGTTCGCACTGATCGCGCGCCGGAAGCTGCCGTTGGTGAGGCACCCGGCGCGCCACGTCCCGGTCGAGGATGTGCCGTCGGGGTCCGTCACGGTTCCCACACCGTCTGGCTTACCCGCGCGGAACTCGCCCTTGTAAGTCGAACCGTTGCCGAAGATCAGAGTACCTGATCCGTCGTAGACGTCGTCCTTGAAGGCGCCCTCGTAGCGAGTGTTGTCGACTGTCCGCAAGACGCCCTGCCCATCGTACTTGCCCGCCTTGAACGAGCCTTCATAGTGGCTGCCATCGGCGTTGTCGGCGACGCCCTGGCCGTTGGGATCGTCTTTGAGGAACTCGCCCTCGTAGCGTCCGCCGTCGCCATAGATCAGCTTGCCGCGGCCCTCGTACTTGCCCTGTCGGAATTCACCTTCGTAGCGACTTCCGTCGGCGCCGATCCAGATCCCGACTCCGTCGGAATCGCCGTTCTTGAAGTCGCCCTCGTAGCGGTTGCCGTTGGCAAAAGCCTCGCGGCCTCGCCCATCGTATCGGCCGTCGCGCAGCGTGCCATCGAAGAGCTGGTTCGGTTTGCCATTGCGAAACCATTCCAGGACGCCTTGCCCGGATGCGACGCCGCCGGGACATTCGCCGTTCCAGCGCACGCTTTCCCCGGTTTCAGGAAAGGGATTCCAGATGCGGCACCCGGTCGTGGCATCGGCGATCCACCCTGCCGGCGCCTGCGCAAATGCTGGCGCAGCCACCATCGCCGCCACTGCCAAATACACGAAAAAGTGCATGCCACTCCCCCGGAGCGCCGTCGATGCGAATTGATGTACTGAATAGAACACCTACGGACAAGGCACGTCGTTTGCTTGGGCCCGTACAGGACGAACGGGAAGAGCCCATGATCGAACGCAGAAGACTACTGGAACTGGGATTGGTCGCAGGCGCGACCCTTGTGTGGGGCCGCGAAGGTCTGGCTCAGGCTTGGCCGTCGCGCCCCGTGAAGATCGTCGTCACTTTCCCGCCCGGCGGCGCGTCGGATGCCGCGGCGCGCGTGATCTCGGGGCCGCTGCAGGAGAAGCTCGGCCAGACCGTGATCGTCGACAACAAGCCGGGCGGCGGCACGACCATCGGGGCCAACGCCGTGCTGGCGGCCAAGGACGATTTCCATACGCTGATGCTCTCCAACAGCGCGCCGATCTCGATCGCCCCCTACCTGTTCGACAAGCCACCCTACGATCCGCTGAAGGATTTCACGCACGTGGCCTATATCGGCTCGGTGGCCAATGCCTTCGTCGTGCGTCCCGCCGTGCCGGCCAAGGACATGAAGGAGCTGATTGCCTGGATCAAAGGCCAGAACAAGACGGTGCCCTTCGGCTCGGGCGGCCAGGGCTCGATCGGCCACATCATCGGCGAGATGTTCAAGGCCGAGCTTGGCCTCAACATGGAGCACATCGGGTATCGCGGCGCCGCGCCGATGTTCCAGGACATGATGGCGGACCAGCTCGACTTCGCCGTGGTGACGCTGACCGAGGTGTTACCGCTCGCCAAGGACGGCAAGCTGCGCATGATCGCGCTGACCTCGACGCAGAAGGCGCCGTCGGCGCCCGACGTGCCGCTGGTGACCGAGCTCGGCTACACCAAGCTGGTGGCCGAGAACTTCGTCGGCCTCTCCGCGCCCGCCGGCATGCCGGCCGATGCCCAGGCCAGGTTGCACAAAGCCACGGCCGAGGTGCTGAGCAATCCCAAGATCGTCGAGCGCCTGGGCGAGCTGGGTTTCGTCACCAAACCCATGACCAGCGCGGAGTTCACCGCCTTCGTCGCCGATCAGGTGAAGACCTTCCAGGCGCCGGTCAAAGCGTCGGGCGCGAAGCTGTAGCCGGACCGACGCACAAGTTTAACTGTAGGTCCACGCACCCCACTGCAGGAGATTGCTACGCCATGGCGGCGGCCGGCGACTGTCGCAGCGGCCGCGCCAGCGAAGGGGCAGCAGAATGGACAACAAGGCTCTCACCGACGTCGCCGCCGGCAGCTTCCGGCTGCGCAACAACAACCCGCACACCGCCAGCAGCACCATCGTCGACATGGAAGACGACCAGGTGATCGCGCTCACCACCGTCGAGGTTTCCGACGGCGTGGTCGTGCTGCATTGCTTCGACTCCGCGATGAGCGCGATGGAGGAGCACCAAGCAGAGGAAGAGGAAGCCGAAGAGGAAGAAGAGTCGGAGGAGGAAGAGAGCGAAGAGGAAGAAACGGAAGAGGAGTCGGAGGAAGAGGAAGAAGAGGCCGAGGAAGAAGACGAAGATGAGGAACAGGACGAGACGCATCATGCCGCCAAGGGCCGCAGCTACACCGTCGCCAGCGGCAACAGCGTGACCGTCCGCGCCGCCGTCATCCGCCTCGAGCCGGTCGGCAAGCAGGCAGCCGAGGGCACCTATCGGGTCCACATCCTGCAGCCGTAGCCTCGAGATCGCGCGCCGCCGTCAGCTGGTCGTCGGCGGCGTGCCCTCGAGGTAGGTGCTCTTGCCGGGTGCGAAGGGCTCGGGCGAGTTCCAGACGAACAGCACGCGCAGGACCTCCGGCCCTTCGTTGCCCCAGGCATGGGCCATGTTTGCCGGGATGATCACGCATTGCCCCGGCGTCGCGGTGAGCCGCGGCCCTTTGTTCATCTCGACCCAGATCTTGCCGGCCTCGACCAGGATCACTTCCTCATAGTCGTGGCGATGCAGTGGCGCGCCGCAGCCCGGCTTGACGGTATTGGCGAGCACGCCAACATCGCTCGCCCCGCGCTCGCGACTGCAAATCCACTTGCCGGTGATGCCCGGCCGCATGGGAAACTCCGGCAGCGACCCATGGTCCACGACTGGCATTGCCTTCTCCCAAGATGTCTGGAAATCAGAGAAAACGCCCTTGCGGCGGCGAATGCAAATAGGTAATTCGGTACCAAATTACGCAAATAAGGAAACGCTCTGGGAATGACGGGGTTGGCATGATTGAGGGCATCGCATTCGGTCCGGACTTCAAGGTGCGACTGCCCGGTCGCTTCAACGTGGCCGTGCCGTTCATCGACCGGCACCTTCGCGAAGGCCGCGGCGCCAAGGTCGCGATCCGCACCGCCAGTGAGACCGTGACCTATGCCGAGCTCGCCGAGCGCGTGAACCGCGCCGGCAACGCGTTGCTGGCAAAGGGCCTGAAGCCAGGCGATCGCCTGCTGATGGTGATCAAGGATTGCCCGGCCTTCTTCTATCTCTTCTGGGGAGCCATCAAGGCGGGCATCGTGCCGGCGCCGCTCAACACCATGCTGCGCGCCGCCGACTATGCCTACCTGTTCGAGGATTCCGGCTGCAAGCTCGTCGTCTACTCCAGCGAGTTCGCCAAGGAAGTCGAGCCGGCGCTCGCCCGCATCGGGGTCAAGGCGAGCACAGCCGATGCCTTCCTCGCCGATCTCGCCAAAGCCTCGGCGGCTCTCGAGCCGCGTATGGCCGCCCCGACCGACGACTGCTTCTGGCTCTATTCGTCGGGCTCGACCGGCCGGCCCAAGGGCGCGGTGCACCTGCAGCGCGACATGGTGGTGACCAGCGAGCTCTATGGCGTGCGGGCGCTGGGCATGCGCGAGGACGATGTCAGCTACTCGGCCGGGAAGCTCTTCTTCGCCTACGGTCTCGGCAACTCCATGACCTTCCCGCTGTGGACCGGCAGCACGGCCGTGCTCGACGATCGCCGGCCGACGCCCGACACCACCTTCGAGACCATCGAGACCTTCAAGCCCACGCTCTACTATGGCGCGCCGACGCTCTATGCCGCCCAGCTTGCGGCGCTGGAGAAGAAGCCGCGCGACTTCTCGAGCATCCGCGCCTGCGTCTCGGCAGCCGAGGCGCTACCCGCCGACATCTTCCGCCGCTGGCAGGAGAAGACCGGCACCATCATCCTGGACGGCATCGGCTCGACC
>JADHLS010000201.1 GCA_016780605.1 Reyranella sp. | reverse complement strand
CTGGCGGTCGAGCACTCCCCCCTTCACCACGCCGGGAAACGACGCCTCGATCGCCGGCAACGCGGCGCCGCCCCTGGCCTGCACGGCATGGACGTTGGCATCCGCGTCGTACACGGGCACGCCCATTTGCCGCAGCATCTTCGCTGCCGTGGACTTGCCCATGCCGATCGAGCCGGTGAGGCCGACGATCATCATGGAACGCTGAACGCCGGCTGTCTGCTTACGGCACCAGCACGGTCTGGCCGGTGGTCTTGCGCGATTCCAGGTCGCGATGGGCCTGCGCCGCCTCGGCCAGCGGATAGTGCTGGTCGATGGCGATCTTCACCTTGCCGCTCTTGACCATCTTGAACAGCGACTTGGCGCTGGCCTCGAGCTCCTTGCGGTCGGGCGTGTAGTTGCCGAGGCTCGGCCGCGTCAGATAGAGCGAGCCCTTGGCGGTGAGCAGTCCGGGCGGCTGCGGCGGCACGGCGCCCGAGGCGTTGCCGAACGAGACCATCAGGCCGCGCGGCCGCAGGCTGTCGAGCGAGGCGTTCCAGGTGTCCTTGCCGACGCCGTCGAACACCACCGGCACGCCCTTGCCCTTGGTGATCTCCTTCACCTTGGCGACGACATCTTCCTTGGTGTAGTCGATCACCCACTTGTAGCCGTTCTTCTTGGCGAGCGCGGCCTTCTCGGGCGACGACACCGTGCCGATCGCCTTGTAGCCGCGCGCCTTGGCCCATTGGCCGAACAGCAGGCCGACGCCGCCGGCAGCGGCATGGAACAGCACGATGTCGCCTTTCTTGAGCCACGGCTTGGCGCAGCGGTCGACGAGATACTCCGTCGTCATTCCCTTCAGCATGATGGCCGCGGCTTGCTCGTCGCTCACGCCCTTGGGCACATGCACGAGCTGCTCGGTGCCCATGACGCGTTCCTCGCAGTAGGCTCCCAGCACACCGCAATAGGCGACGCGATCGCCCTTCTTGAAGCCCTTGGTCCTGGGTCCAACCTCGGTGATCACGCCGGCGGCTTCGCGGCCCACCGCGTTGGGCAGCGGCGTCTGATAGAGGCCCGAGCGCGTATAGACGTCGATGAAGTTGAGGCCGATCGCGGTCTGCTTGACCTTCACCTGGCCTGGGCCTGGCGAGCCGACGGTCACCTCTTCGAGCTGCAGTTTCTCCGGTCCGCCATTCTCATGCATCAGAATCGATTTTGACATTTGAGGTCCCCCGATCTTTGGATTTAGCAGCGCCTGTCCGCCAAGGGCGTCGAGTATAATGGCGGCCTTGGGAGAGTCGATGCGACGACGGCAGATCATCCTGGCTGCAACAGCGCTAGCCGCGCCCGCCATTGCGCGCGCCCAGGAAATCCTCAAATCCAGCAAGGCCAATTATCGGCTGGTGACGCTCAGTCGCGATCTGGAACAGCCGTGGTCGATCGCCTTCCTGCCCGATGGCCGGATCCTCATTACCGAGCGGCCGGGCCGGCTCAGGGTCTTCGCCAACGGCCGGCTGGAGCGGGCGCCGCTGGGCGGCATCCCCAAGGTCTATGCCCGCGGCCAGGGCGGCCTTTTGGACGTCTGCCTGCATCCAAACTTTGCGCAGAACCGGACGCTCTACCTCTCCTACTCGGGCGAAGGCTCTGGCGGTGCGGCGACCACGGTGGCGCGGGCCGAGCTGGGCGATGGCGCGCTGCGCGGCACGAGGACGATCTACGAGGCCCTGCCGCGCACCTCAGGCGGCCTGCATTTCGGCTCGCGCATCGCCTTCGACCGCGCCGGCATGATGTATGTCACGGCAGGCGAGCGCTATCAGATGAACCGTGCCCAGGATCTCGGCGACCTCGGCGGCAAGATCGTGCGGCTGAAGGACGACGGCTCGGTGCCGACGGACAATCCCTTCGTCGGCCAGGCGGGCGCGCGACCCGAGATCTTCACCTGGGGGCATCGCAACCCGCAGGGCCTCGCGATGCACCCCGAGACCGGCCGCATGTGGGAGGTCGAGCACGGGCCGCGCGGCGGCGATGAGCTCAATATCCTGAAGGCCGGCGCCAACTATGGCTGGCCGCGCGCAACTCACGGCATCGACTACAACGGCGCCATCATCAGCCCGCACAAAAGCCTGCCCGGCGTGGAGGACCCGCTGCGTGCCTGGGTGCCGTCGATCTCGCCCTGCGGCCTCTGCTTCTACACCGGCGACAAGTTCCCCGGCTGGAAGGGCTCGCTGTTCACCGGCGCCTTGTCGAACTTCGCCCTGTTCCGCATCGAGCTCGATGGCGAGCGCTATCGCAGCGAGGAGCGGTTGCTGATCGACAAGCTTCCCTATATCCGCGACGTACGGCAGGGGCCGGATGGGCTCCTGTACCTCGTGACCCATTCGGACGACGGCGGCCTGTTCCGCCTCGAGCCTGCCTGATCCATGCCCGCCCCTCCTTTGATCCTCGCCTCGGCCAGCCCGTCGCGCCGCCAGATGCTCCGGAACGCCGGCCTCGACTTCGAGATCGTGCCGTCGGGCGTCGACGAGGACGAGGTGAAGCTCAGCCTCATCTCCGAGCGCGCCAGCGCGCAGGACATCGCCACGACCCTGGCCGAGATGAAAGCGGTGCGCGTCTCAGCGCGGCGACCGGGCGCGATGGTGATCGGCGCCGATTCCACCCTCGCCTGCGAGGGCAAGCTCTACGACAAGCCGCCGACGCTCGCGGCGGCGCGCGAGCAGTTGAAGGCGCTGGGCGGCCGCACGCACGAGCTGGTCTCGGCCGTCGTCGTCGCCCGGAACGGCGCGCGCCTGTGGCACGCCACCGAAACCGGCCGGCTGACCATGCGGCCCTTGAGCGAGAGCTTCCTCGACGCCTATCTCGCGCGCGCCGGCGAGGCGGTGTGCGCCTCGGTCGGCGCCTACCAGCTGGAAGGGCTGGGCGCGCATCTGTTCAGCCGCATCGACGGCGACTATTTCACCGTGCTCGGCATGCCCTTGCTGCCGCTGCTGGTCTTCCTGGCAGAGCACGGCATCGGACTGGAGCAGGCGGCATGAACGCTTACGAGACCCTGTTGAAGGAGGCGGCCGGACGACCTTTTGCCGCCATCGTCGGCTGGCCCGTCGAGCATTCGCGCTCGCCTGCCCTGCACGGCTTCTGGCTGAAGCAGCACGCCATCAAGGGCCACTACGGCCGCCTGCCGGTCGAGCCCAAGCGGGCAGCGCTGGAGGAACTGGTGGCGTTCCTGCGGCGCACGCCCAACGCGCGCGGCTGCAACCTCACCCTGCCGCACAAGATCGAGATCATGCCGCTGCTCGATCGCATCGATCCGCTCGCCAAGCACATCGGCGCGGTGAATACCGTGATCAAGCAGGCCGACGGCACGTTGGAAGGGCGCAACAGCGACGGCTTCGGCTTCCTGGAGGCGCTGCGCTACAACGCCCCGCACTGGAGTGCCGCGAGCGGGCCGGTCGTCGTGTTGGGCGCGGGCGGCGCCGCGCGCGCCATCGTGGCGACGCTCGCCAATGCCGGCGTTCCTGAGCTCAGGCTGCTAAACCGTACCAAGAGCACGGCGGTCGATCTCGGCGTGGCCTTCACGCCAGCGGACGGGCGACAAATCGTGGTCGACAACTGGGACGACCGTTCGCAGGCGCTCGCTGGCGTGACGCTCCTTGTCAACACGACCTCGCTTGGCCAGAAAGGCCAGCCGCCGCTCGATCTCGACCTGTCGCGCCTGCCGCGCAGCGCCGTGGTGTACGACATCGTCTATGTGCCGCTGGAGACGGCGCTGCTGGCGGCCGCCCGCGGCCGCGGCAATCGCTGCGTCGACGGACTCGGCATGTTGCTGCACCAGGGCCGCGTCGGCTTCGAGGCCTGGTTCGGCGTGAAGGTCGATGTCAGCGCCGACCAACGCCGCGCCGTCGCCGCCGACCTCGGTGTGTGAGGAACTGCATGCACTGCAGTCGGCGGTGCGGGAGGTTTCCGAGGTTCCCGCAGTTTCCGCCGACCCGCCGTTGTGGTTGGCGGAAGCCGACACCCCATCCATAGATCTACTGGGTGCCGGATGATAGGGACGCAGCCTGACTGGCTGGCGCGGTGTCTGCCGCGCGCCCGACGGTATCCGATGGACGATGCATAGAGCGGACGCCGGAAGTATGGCGGCGAGGGAAATATAACTCATGTGTTCTAGTGAGTCAATAACCGAAGTCCCTCCCTCAGTTTCGTTTTCGTGAATTTTTTTGCACCGTAGAGAGGCCTTGAGGCAGCGCCAGCAATGCTGTCATCGACGCGCGGTCAGGACGTCTTGGCGATCGCGGCGGCCTTGGCTGCAAGCGCAGCCGCCTCAGTCAGCCAGCTCCGGCGCACCTCATCCGAGCTGGTCGCCACGACGCCGAACAGCGACCGCATGACGTTCTGGACGCCGCAATAGCGCAGGATGCAGTCGCGCCACATGCGTTCCAGCGGATCGCCGAAGGCCTCGCGTTCGCGTTCCATCGGCGTGTTGCCGGTGTTGATCACCAGCGCGACCTTGGTGGTCAGCAATCCCACGGGCACGTCGCCCTGGTCCTCGCTCTTGGCAAAACCATAGGCGGCGTCCGGCGCGAAGACGCGGTCGATCCAGCCCTTCATGATCGCAGGCGGTGCGCCCCAGCAGTTAGGGTGAACCACCGCCAGGAGGTCGCTGTCGCGCAGCTCAGCGATGTGCTGCAGCACCAGGGGGTCGACCGATGCCTGGCCGCGCGCCTCGGCAGCGGTCAGGCGCGGATCGAAGCCCTCTTCAACGAGATCGTGAAAGCGGACCTCGCACTCCGCCGCCGACCAGGTCTCCCGGATGTTGTCCGCGATGGCGCGGCAGAAACTTCCGGGAGCCGGATGGCTGACGACAACGAGTGCCTTCATGAACCCTTACTGGTTCATCGAGCTGAAGAAGTCCTGGTTGGTCTTGGCGGTGCGCAGCTTGTCGAGCAGGAACTCGATGGCATCGACGGCGCCCATCGGCATCAGGATGCGACGCAGCACCCACATCTTGGAGAGTGTCGCGCGATCGACCAGCAGCTCCTCCTTGCGGGTGCCCGACTTGGTGATATCGATGGCCGGGAAGGTGCGCTTGTCGGCGACCTTGCGGTCGAGGATGATTTCGGAGTTACCGGTGCCCTTGAACTCCTCGAAGATCACCTCGTCCATGCGGCTGCCGGTGTCGATCAGCGCCGTGGCGATGATGGTGAGCGAGCCGCCTTCCTCGATGTTGCGCGCCGCGCCGAAGAAGCGCTTCGGACGCTGCAGCGCGTTGGCGTCGACACCGCCGGTCAGCACCTTGCCGGAGCTGGGCACCACGGTGTTGTAGGCACGGCCGAGGCGGGTGATCGAATCGAGCAGGATCACCACGTCCTTCTTGTGCTCGACCAGGCGCTTGGCCTTCTCGATCACCATCTCGGCCACGGCGACGTGGCGGCTGGCCGGCTCGTCGAAGGTCGAGCTCACGACCTCGCCCTTCACCGTGCGCTGCATGTCGGTCACTTCCTCGGGCCGCTCGTCGACGAGCAGCACCATGAGGTAGACCTCGGGATTGTTGGCTGTGATGGCGTGGGCGATGTTCTGCATCAGCACCGTCTTGCCGGTACGCGGCGGCGACACGATCAGGGCGCGCTGACCCTTGCCGATCGGCGCGATCAGGTCGATCACGCGGGTCGAGATGTCGAGCTGCTGCTGTGGTGTCGAGGTCGAGGCCTTCTTGGTCAGCGTGCCCGTGGTGCGCCGGCCGGTGCTGACGCGGCCCGACGAGGTGGCCCGCGCGCTCGACTGCTCCTCGGAGATGGTCGGCGCCATGACGCCGGCGCCCTCCATCTCGAGCTTCAGCTTCTCGTCGGGATAGAGCGGGGTCAGCGAATCGAAGTTGATGCGATGGCGCAGCGCGTCGGGATCGTCGAAGTTGATCTTGTTGATCTGCACCATGGCGAAGTAGCGCTCGCCGTCCTTGGGCGCGCGAATCTCGCCCTCGACGGTGTCGCCGGTGCGTAGCCCGAATTTGCGGACCTGGGTCGGGCTGACATAGATGTCATCGGCGCCCGGCAGGTAGTTGGCTTCCATCGAGCGCAGGTAGCCGAAACCGTCGGGCAGCACCTCGATGGTGCCGGTGCCGAAGATCGCCTGCTCGGCGGCGGCGAGCTTCTGCAGGATGGCAAACATCAGTTCCTGGCGGCGCATCATCGCCGCGCCTTCGACGCCCTGTTCCTCGGCAAAGGCCAGGAGTTCGGGCGGTTTCTTTATCTTGAGGTCTTGGAGGTTCATGTTTCTCAGTCAGGTGGGAGATAACGCACGCGCCAACGCCGCATGCTGCGGCCGTCTCTCTTTTGCGCTGTGTCGTTCGATGTGGACCCCGTCGATCACCGCCGGGGAGGCGGCGCCAGGGGCCCTAGGTGGCGGCTATTTACAGCGACAGCCGCCTTCTGTCAAAGGCATCATGCGGGGCAAGACGTGGCCGACATCCTGATCCTGGACGCCATGGGCGTGCTGTACCAGTCGGGCGACGACGTCGCCGACCTGCTGGTGCCGTTCGTCGGCAAGCACGGCCGTGCCGACCTGTCGGCCGAGGCGATCGACCTCGATTACATCGAAGCGAGCCTGGGCAAGTTGGATGCGGATGCCTTCTGGCGACGCATGGGCGTCGACCCTGCTTTGGAGGATTCCTATCTCGCCGGACATCGCCTGATTGACGGCACGCTGGACGCGCTGGCTCAACTAAAGCAGCGCCATGGTCGCCTCGCTTGCCTGTCGAACGACGTGTCGAGCTGGTCTTTCAAGCTCAGGCGGCGGTTCGGCCTGGAGAGCTGGATCGACCACTGGTTCATCAGTGGTGACCTCGGCCTGCGCAAGCCATCGGCCGAGATCTATCGGCTGGCGGCTGATCGGCTCGGCGTTCGGCCGCAGCAGGTAGTGTTTGTCGATGATCGGCCGGGGAACCTGGATGCCGCCAAGGCGGTCGGCTTCAACACGGTCCTACTCGATATACGAGGCAACATGCCGGAACATCCCCATCGCCGCATCCGGCAGCTCAAGGAGCTGATCTAGCTGGCTCTGTTGGGACGAACGATCAACCAGAAGATCGCCGCTGAGAGTCCTCCCAATAGCCCCAGATAGATCGCCAGATACAGCGCCTGGCCGACGTCCTGAGAGGGCCTGCGAATCTCGCCGTAAACGATGAACGGCAGGGCAACGCTGGCGAAGCCGGTCAGGGCGTAGAACCATATCCGCTGCAGCTTGAACCGCCGAAGAAGCAGATAGGCGGGCACGCCTACCAGGATCTGCAAGGCGTAGAAGGCCCCGCAGAAAAAGACGAATACAGCGAGGGGATGGTAGCTGCCGTTCTGTGACGCCGACCAGGCAGGGAGAAGGGCTGGCGCCAGAGGCGCCACCAGGAAGGCCACGACGAGTCGCACTAGTCGACCGGCTGGTGTTCCGTCATGGCCTCTCCTCGGCCAGCATCTCGGCATAGCGGAAGATCTCGGTGTGGTCGGCCGAGCCGCCCAGCTTCTTGTTGGCGTCGGCCCAGTAGGCCACCGCCTGTTGCAGCCCGGGCATGTTGAGCTCGAGGTGCTGGGCGACCTCGCCCGCCGTGCGCAGGTCCTTGGCCATCAGGCCGGTGGTGAAGCCCGCCGCGAAGTTGCGCGGCACGACGAACTGGCGGCCCTTCACTTCGGTGGCGTTGCTCTTGCCGGTCGAGCTGTTGAAGACGTCGACCATGGTGCCGGGATCGAGGCCAAAGGCCTCGCCCACCACCAGCGCCTCGCACATGGCAACGAGGCCCGCCGCCGACAGGTAGTTGTTCAAGGCCTTCAGCGCATGGCCGGCGCCGGCAGGACCGCAGAGCGTGATGGTCTTGCCCATGGCTGCGAAGGCCGGCCGGGCGCGCTCGAGGTCGGCCGAGTTGCCGCCCACCATGATCGACAGCGAGCCGTCGATGGCGCGTTTGACGCCGCCCGATACCGGCGCGTCAAGCAGCGCCACACCAAGCGCCGCGAGGTCGCGTGCGAGCTTCTGAGTGTCGACGGGATTGGACGAGCTCATGTCGATGGCGAGCATGCCCGCCGCCATGCCCTCGCGCGCCGCGTCACGGCCGTCAATCAGCGCCTGCCGCACGATCTTGCCGTCGGGCAGCATGGTGATCACGGCGTCGGCGCCCTGCACGGCGGCCTTGGCCGATGCCGTCGCCAGGGCCGACGGATTGGCGCCGATGAAATCCGACACCGCCTTCTGCGACAGGTCGTAGAGGCGGAGCTTGAAGCCCGCCTCGGCAAGGCGGGCGGCCATGGGACGGCCCATCATGCCGAGGCCGATGAAAGCGATGGTGGCGGGAGGCGAAAGAGTGGTGGTCATAGGTCGACTTCATA
>JADHLS010000200.1 GCA_016780605.1 Reyranella sp. | reverse complement strand
CCCTGTTCAGGTAGTTGGTTCCGAGCCGAGCGCAGCGCGTTTCGTCGGCGGTAGTCCCCTCTTCTCGCATCACGTCCGCTGCGGAGCAAGGCGCACTGCTCCATCGAGGCGCACATCGGCGCCGTTCACCGCCGGATTGCGGCAGATCTCCACGACCATCGACGCAAACTCGTCAGGCTTGCCGAAGCGCGGCGGGAAGATCGTCATCCGCTGCATGGCTTCCCTGGCCGGTTCCGGGACGCCTTCGGCCATGCCCGTCTCGAACAGTCCCGGCGCGATCGAGTTCACGCGTATACCATGGCGGGCGAACTCGCGGGCAGCAGGTAATGACAACGAGCGGATCGCGCCCTTCGATGTCGCGTAGGCACCCATTCCGGGCATCCCGTCATAGGCGGTCCCGGACGAGGTGTTGACGATCACCCCCGCTTCGCCGTCATCGTCCAGGGCGCCGGCCTCGCGCATCTGGGCGGCGCATTTCGTCATGACGCTGATCGTCCCGAAGAGGTTGATCTCGATGATCCGAGCGTAGGCCGCCATGTCGACCGGCCCGTGCTTGCCGAGGAGCGCCAGCGGCCCGGGCACGCCGGCGCAGTTGACGTTGATCCGGGTCGGTCCGTGCGCCGCCGCCGCCTCGGCGAGAACCTCCGTCACCCGCACCTCGTCGGTCACGTCACAGACCAGGCCCAGCACGCCCGCATCACCCGCGGCCGCAGCCACCCGCTCCTCCCCGAGGTCGAGGATCGCCACCCTCGCGCCCGCCGCTGCGAGCGCCCGCGCCGTCGCAAGCCCCAGTCCCGAAGCGCCACCTGTCACGACCGCCGCCTGACCCGTCACGTTCATTCCGCTAATCCCCCATCAGCTCGGCGCGCAGCGCCTTCTTGTCCGGCTTTCCGAAGGCGGTGACGGGCAAGGGCTCGCAGCGAAACAGGATCTGCTTGGGCACCTGCACCGGGCCGCAGACCCGGCGCACGGCGGCGCGGATCTCTTCCTCGCTGGGACCGCTGCAATTGTGCAGCCGCACCGCCGCGGTCACGGCCTCGCCCCAGCGGTCGTCGGGCAAGCCGACGACGGCGACCTCGGCGACGCCCGGAAGCGCGGCGATAACTTCCTCGACCTCCTTGGGATAGACGTTGAAGCCGCCGGAGATGATCATGTCCTTGAGCCGGTCGACGATATAGAGATAGCCGTCCTGATCCAGATACCCGCCATCGGCGGTGTGCAGCCAGCCGTCGCCGAAGGTACGATCGGTTTCCTCCGGGTTCCTCAGGTAACCATCCGAGATGATCGGACCACGCACGCAGATCTCGCCCACCTCGCAGGGCGGCTGGTGCCGGCCGTCGGCATCGAAGATGGCGACTTCCATGCCCGGGACGATGCGGCCGCAGGAGGCGAGCCGGCTCCCGTGGTGATCGGCGCGCGGGAGGTTGGCTAGTACGTGCGCCTCGGACTGACCGTAGCTTTGCTGGAGGATCGGGCCGAAGAGCGCGAGCGCGCGCTCCAGCAGCCGCCGGGTGATGGGTGCCGCGCCATAGACGATCAGCTCGAGCGCCGAGAAGTCGCGCTTCTCGATGCCGGGCTGGTCCAGGAGCTTGGCGATCATCGTCGGCACCAGGAAGGCGCAGTTGACCTGCCCGCTCTCGACCATATCGACGAACGCGGCCACGTCGAAGCCGTCCATCAGGTGGACCGTGCCGCCGTTCAGGAGCGTCGGCAGCACGAAGTGCCCGGCGGCGTGGCTGAGCGGTGTCATCAAAAGCATCTGTGGAGCCGGAGGGAACTCCCACTCCTCCGCCAGAGCGGCAAAGAGCGCGCCGAGGCTGCGGCCGGTCTGGACGACGCCCTTGGGCTTGCCCGTCGTGCCGCCCGTGAAGATGATCGTGACCTCGTCGGCCAGCTCACATCGGCTTGCCAGCGGGCCGGGCGGGAACCGGTCGCGCAGCTCATCCCAGCCCGGGCTGCCGAGCGGCAGCACATGGGCAACGCCCGCTTTACGCGCTGCCTGCGCCCTGTCGGCGAACCGGCCGGCATCGACGATGACCGTCTTCACCTCGGCGAGCGCGATCCGGTAGCCATCCGACTCCACAGTCTCCGTCGGGTGAAACGGCGTGTAGCGGAGCCGCATCAGCGCACAGGTGACTTGGAGGATCAGCGGCTCCGGCGAGTTGCCGCCGAGAAAGGCCACCGTGTCGCCCCGTTCGAGCCCGAGGCTTTGCAGCGCCTGGACGGACTGGCTGATCCGGTCGGCCAACTGGCGATGGCTGAGCGTCAGATCGCCCTGCCGAAACGCCAGCCGGTCAGGGTGGGCGTCGAGTGCCCGGACCCAGATCGCCCCGACCGTCTCGATTTCCTCGGTTCCTGTCCCGTGCAGCCCGGCCGGAGCCGTCAGGCCGGACCCCTGCCACACCATCAGCGGCCTTCCAGGATGGTGATGCAGGCCGTTGCTTCCTCGATCCCGTAGGTGCCGCCGCCGTTCTCGGCGATGGCCATCCGCGCCCCTTCGACCTGTCGCGGGCCGGCCTCGCCGCGGAGCTGGCTTACCAGTTCGTGGATCTGCGCAAGACCTGTCGTGCCGATCGGGTGGCCCTTGGATTCGAGCCCGCCCGACGGGTTCACCGGAATGCGGCCGCCGATCGACGTGGCACCGCTCTCGGCCAGCGGACCGCCCTCGCCGATGGCGCAGAAGCCGAGGTTCTCGGTCTGCATGATCTCGGCGATCGCCGAGGCGTCGTGCACCTCGGCGACATCGATGTCCTCGGGTCCCACGCCAGCCTTCTCGTAGGCCTTGCGGGCAGCGCGGGCGGTGATGTGCTGCGACTGGTCGTCAGGATCGCGGGCGACACCCATCGAGATGACGGACGCACCCACCCTGACCGCGCGGCCCTTGTCTACCCCGTGCCGGTCCATCGCCTCCTCCGACATCACGATCGCCGCCGCCGAGCCGTCCGAGATCGGCGAGCACATCGGCAGGGTGAAGGGCCACGAGATGACGCGGGCGGCGAGCACGTCCTCGATCGAGAAGTCCTTGCGGAACTGGGCGAGCTCGTTGTGCACCGAGTGGTGGTGGTTCTTCGCGGCAACGGCAGCCATCTGGCGCTGGGTGGTGCCGAAGTTCTTCATGTGCTGCTTGGCGATCGCCGCGTAGACATCCATGAAGATCGAGCGGGTGCCGGTGTCCTGCATCGCCTCGGGCGGCGGCTGGAAGCCCTCGGAAAGCGCCAACAGCTTCTCGAAGGTCTCTTCTCGGTCATTGACGTCGAGCGCGCCCTCGAAGACCGCCATCATGCGCTTCTTGTCCTCGATGTTCATCTTGTCGGCGCCGACCGCCAGCACCACCTCGCTGTCGCCGGACTTGATGTCCTTGACCGCGAGCGCGAATGCCGACGAGGCGGACGCGCAAGCGTTCTCGATGTTGACCACGGGGATGTCCTCTATCCCCATGGACCTGAGCGCCACCTGCCCGGGGATCATGTGCTGACCCTGCAGCGCGCTCTGCGTCGCCGAGGAGAAGAAGGCCGAATCGAGTGCGTCCTTGCCGAGCCCCGCATCGTCGAGCGCACCCACCACGGCCTCGGCGACCAGTTCCTTGATGCTCTTGTCCGGCTGGGCGCCGAAACGCGTCATCGCGGTGCCGACCACATAGACGTCCATCGTAAAACCTCCCTTCGCGTCGCCGCCCGCTAGGCGGGCAGCGGAATTGCTCCCCGAAGACTAGAGACCGCTTTCGTTTCGGTGAATTGAATAAAACTTGGGAGTCTGTTGCGCGCTCTCTAATAAGAGGACGCCCGGCCGTTCAACGGCCCGAGATCGCCTGTTCGTAGAGGCGCGGGACGTTCTCGACCACGTGGTTCTGGAAGGCGACGACCGGATCGGGCAGGCGCGCATTGCGGCGGACGACCATGCCGATCTCGCGCAGGATCGACGGGTCGGTGATCGGGATGAAACGGATGCCGGGGCGATGCGACAGGCCCGCGCCCAGGAGCGGCTGCACCAGCGCCTGGAGCCCGGCCTCGAGGAATCCGAGATGGGTCGAGATGTGCTGGATCCCCCGGCCCGCTGGCAGATCGATTCCGGCCCGGATCAGATCCTCTCGGAAGGGCCAGAAGGCGTTCAGGTGGATGATGTCCCAGGTGACGTCGGCCTTCGCGCGCCCGACCAGCTCGGCCCAGGTGATCGCCTCCCGGTCGTAGAGGGCATGCTCCGGCGGGCAGGCCAGCACGAACGGATCGGTGCAGAGCGGGACGAAACCCAACTCGCCGGTCTCCTCGGGCCGCATCGAGATCGCGAAGTCGACGTGGCGGTCGCGAACCAGCAGATTGACCAAGTCGGCCTCGGCATCGTGGACGTCGAACTCGACCCCTTCTTCGATCTTGAGATAGTCACGGATCAGGAACGGCGCGATCGACGCCGCGGTGGACCACATGCAGGCGAAGCTGATCCTTGCCACATCGCCCTGCGCGTAGCCGCAGGCGAATTCGCGGAACGCATCGAACTCACGCACCGGCTTCTCGGCCTGCTCCAAGAGCACGCGGCCCGTGCGGGTGATCTCGACGGACTGGGTTGTCCGCTCGAACAGCAGGCAGCCGAGTTCCTCTTCGAGCTTCTTGATGCGCCTCGTCAGCGCCGGCGCCGTGATGTGCAGCTCGTCTGCCGCGGCGACGAAGCTCTCGTGCCGGGCGACGGCCAGAAAGGCACGTAGATCATCGATGCTGATGCACCAGCTCCTGGAGCCCGGCCTCGAGGAATCCGAGATGGGTCGAGATGTGCTGGTCATACCTCAGGGAGCCTCTTATTAACCATCGCGCAACAAAAAGCGGTCTTTTTTTAAATACCATTCAATGAGGGTCTCGTCTACGCTTTTCTCCGAAACCTGGCGGTGACCGGGCACAAGAAGACGGCAACGGGAGGATCCGAAATGCACAAGGCGAAAAAATATCTTACGGCGCTCGGCGTTCTGGGCATGCTGGCCACAGGCGTCCCCGGCATGGCAGGGGCCGCCGAGAAGCTGGTCTACGCGACCTATGTCTCCGACGTCTACGTCTCGACCAAGACCGACATCTGGTTCATGGAAGAGGTCGAGCGCCGGTCAGGCGGCGAGATCACCTTCGAGCGCTATTTCAGCGGGACGCTGCTCAAGGCCCCCGATCTCCTGCCGGGCACGGGCCGCGGGGCCGCCGACATCTTCGGTGGCGCGCCAGGTGCCTACAACAAGAACGACCTGCCGCTCCTGAACGTCACGCAGCCCTTCATCTCGGACAACGCGCCGGCGGTGACGATGGCGCTGAAGGAGCTCTACGCCACCAACGATGCGGTCAGGGCCGAGTTCGAGAGCCGCAACACCAAGGTTCTCTATGTCCGCGGCTTCACCGGCAACACGCTCTGGACGCGCGAGCCGGTCAACAGCGCTGCCGATCTCAAGGGCCGGAAGATCCGCGCGGTCGCGTCGATCGCCGATGCGCTCGAAGCGCTGGGCGCCGTACCTGTCGGCATCCCCTGGGCCGAGGCGGTCGAGGGCATGGACCGCGGCGTTGTCGACGGCATGTCGGCCGTGCCTTTCGAGGCCTCCGTCGCCGCCGGACTGCACGAGATCGGCAAGTACGGCAGCGACGCCGGCGGCACCGGCGTCTACGGCACCTGGGTGCTGGCGATGAACATGGACCGCTGGAACGGCCTGAGCCCCGAGCATCAGAAGATCATCGCCGATGTCGCTGCAGAGGCATTGGAGAAGGGCCTGGCGATGGCGGAAGAGACCAATGCCGCGTCGGTCAAGACCATGTGCGCGACCGAAGGCTTGACGGTCAGTGCCTTCTCGGACGAGGCAGCCGCCGAAGCACGCGCCGCTGCCGCCGGCACGCTCCACAAGAAGTGGGTCGACTGGGCGACCGGCACGGGCGTTGGCGACGCGCAGGCGGTGATGGACCAGTATGTGGCGCTTGTGCGCAAGCACGAGGCGACGACTCCCTACACGCCCGGCATGAAACTGTTCGTGAAGGAGTGCAAGTGATGAGCACTGCCGCCGGCAATCCGGACGAAGCGGGCCAGCCCCGCTTCGTTCGCGTTGCCTGAGAATTCGTTCCCGTGGCGCGGATTGTCGATTGCATCGAGCGTGCCTTCATGCGGCTCGCCGTCGTCAACGGCTTCCTGACGCTCATGACGATGGTGCTGATCGTCGTCGACGTCGCGGGCCGGGCATTCCTAAACCGGCCGCTCAGGGGCGGAAACGAGCTGGCCGTGTTGTTTCTCGTCTCGCTGGTCTACCTGGGCATGGCCGCGGCGCAGAAAGAGCGGCATCACTTTTCCATCGATCTCGTGCGCGGTCGGCTGCCGGAGCGGGCGAGGCGGGTGCTCGACGCGATCACCGGTGCCATCGCGGCGGCGCTGATCGGCTTTCTGACATGGCTCGCCGCGGATCTGGCGTGGACGTCGACGCTCAGTGGCGAGGCGAGCTACGGGATCGTCTCGTTCCCGGTCTGGCCGTCGCGCATCCTGATCGCGGTCGGGCTGTTCTGCCTGACGGTGCAGTTCCTCTTCGATTTCCTGCGCAACCTGGGTGCGTTGCCGCATCATGAAGCGGATCCTGGCGAGGCAGGCGGGGAGCAGACATGATGGACCCCGTCACCGTCGGATCGCTCCTGGTGCTCTTGATGGTCGTGCTGCTGCTCTCGGGCATGCCGATCGCGATCGCGCTCGGGGCGACCGGCGTCGTAGGCATCCTGGCGATGCGCCCCTGGGGCGCCGCGGAATACCTGCTGGCGGGCTTTCCCTACTCCTACACGGCGACCTTCGTCTTCATCGTGCTGCCACTCTTTCTGTTCATGGGCTACATGGCGTTCTCGGCCAACCTGTCGAAATACGCCTTCGAGGCGGGCGAGCGCTGGCTCGGTCACATCCCCGGCGGGCTGGCGATGGCGACGGTGTTCTCGTGCGCCGCCTTCTCGGCCGTCTGCGGCTCGTCTGTCGCCACCGCCTCGACCATGGCGCGTGTCGCGCTGCCCGAAATGCTGTCGCGCGGCTACCGTGCTTCGCTGGCCGGCGGCTGCGTTGCGGCCGGGGGGACACTGGGAGTCCTGATACCGCCAAGCGGCGTGCTGGTGGTCTATTCATTCATCACCGAGGTCTCGCTGGTGAAGCTGTTCTTTGCAGCGCTCGTCCCCGGTGTCTTGACGGCGATCATCTACATGGCCGGCATCTGGATCTGGGTGAAGCTCGATCCGGCCCTCGCCGGGCACCGGCGCGACGAAGTCCGCTTCCCGTGGAGGGAACGCTTCCGGTCGCTCGTCCGCGCCTGGGAGGTCATGTTGCTCTTCGGTGTCGTGATGGGCTCGATCTATGCCGGCATCGCCACGCCGACCGAGGCGGCGGCGGTCGGCGCGCTGCTCTCGCTTCTGATGGTACTCAGACGTCCGGACGCCTGGGCGAAGGTCAGGCAGGGGCTCTGGGACACCGGCACGGGCACGTCGTCGGTGTTCTTCCTCTTCATCGGCGCCGGGCTCTTCTCGATGGCGCTGAACATCTCGCAGCTGCCGACCGAGATCTCGGGGTGGATCGTCGGTCTCGACGTGCCGCGGCTCGTGGTGTTCCTGCTGATCATCTTCATCTACCTGATCCTCGGCGCGCTGATCGACGGGATCTCGATGATCCTGATCACCATGCCGATCGTCTTCCCGATTGTCGTCGATCTCGGCTACGACCCGGTCTGGTTCGGCATCATCGTCGTCAAAGCGGTCGAACTCGGCTGCATCACGCCGCCTGTTGGGCTGAACGTCTTCGTAGTCAAATCGACGGTGCCCGAGATGCCCCTCGGGCAGGTATTTGTGGGCGCGGTCCCGTTCGTCCTGATGGAGCTCTTGATCATCGCCTTGCTGGTCGCCTTCCCCGAGATCGCCTTGTTCCTTGTTTCGTGAACCGCGTCTAATGGTTCGCGGTTATGCCCTGCATTTGCGCCCCGGAATCGACGCTTCTGTCCCTGACCGATCACCGGTCGGCGATGTCAGGAAAGATCCGGGAGCGGCCTGGCCGCGGATATGGACGTCACCCGTCCCCACAACACCGATCGGAGACCTCTGCGGAAAGTGACGTTCTGGCGGTTTTCGGGTATTTTCGCGCATGCGATTTGCCGCCGCCGGTGTTGTCAGAATAAACAGCCTTGCCAAAAATTTATGCTGCATTTAGCTACCCAGCTATGCCCAATCCTGTATCCTTCCGCTATTTCAAAACCAGTCCAGAGATCATCCAACTTGCAGTTATGCTTTAAATAAGGTTTTCTTGTACCTTAGTGGTGCTAAAAACTGTGTCTGCAACCTAGTGAAAGAACACAGTTTTGTAGAGTGATAAGACCTAACTACCTTAATAAATCTAAATAGCTTTTTGTATCGTTGG
>JADHLS010000199.1 GCA_016780605.1 Reyranella sp. | reverse complement strand
AGGCAACGGAGCGATTAGGGCCGATGGAGAAGCTGGGAATCACCGTTTTCGACGTCGCCGTCATCGCCGTCGCCGTCTTCGGCGCGCTGATCGGCGCCTCGTCGGGTTTCGCCCATGCTGTGCTGTTCATCGGCTCGTGGATCGCCGCCGGCTGGGTGGCCTGGCGCTTCGCCAAGCTGATCCAGCCCGAGGTCGAGCAGCTGGTCGGCAGCACCGAGCTTGCTTATTTTCTGTCCATGCTGACGGTGTTCGTCGGCGCCCTGATCGTGCTGGTGATGCTGACCAACGCGCTGTCGCGCTACGTGCGGAACGGCCCGCTCGCCAAGCCCGACCGCATCCTGGGCGCCGGCTTCGGCGTCGTCTGCGCCTGGGTGGCGCTGGGCACCGCCTTCCTGTTCTACGGCTATCTCGCCCCGCGGGCTCTGCCGCCGGCCGTCGAGGGCGGGGCGACCTTTCCCATGATCAAGGAAATGGCCAATTTCGTGGAACCATTTCTGCCGTCGGGCTTTCGCACCCGCCTGCAAGGCCGCGGCGGCGATTCAACGGTTACGCCGCCCTCACCGGCCGGCGCACCACCGTCCGGCGACACCAAACCACCGGCAGACGCCAAGCCGCCGGCCGCGGATACCAAACCGCCGCAGTGAGTTATCCTTGATGGCGTACACGGCGGTCACCAGTTATAACCCCGCCGTGTCCAGTGCCCCTAACCGTCTCGACCATGACCTCGATAAGTTTCACGAGGAATGTGCGCTGTTCGGCATCTACGGCACTTCCGATGCTGCCGCCCATACCGCACTGGGCCTGCATGCCCTGCAGCATCGCGGCCAGGAGGCCTCGGGCATCGTCACCTTCGATGGCCGACATTTCCACAATCACCGCGCCGCCGGCCTGGTCGGCGACATTTTCGGCGAGCAGTCGGTCATCGCCAAGCTGAAGGGCTATTCGGCGATCGGCCATAACCGCTACGCCACGACCGGCGGCTCGTCCGACCGCAACATCCAGCCGATCTTCGCCGATTTCGACTTCGGCGGCCTGGCGCTCGCCCACAACGGCAACCTCACCAACGCCTATCTCCTGCGCAAGGAGTTGGTGCGGATAGGCTGCCTGTTCCAGTCGACCACCGACACCGAGGTGATCAACCATCTGATCGCCCGTTCCAACTACTCGACCGTCGTCGACCGCCTGATCGACGCGCTGGGCCGGGTGAAAGGCGCCTATTCCCTGCTGCTCCTCACCAACGAGGAGCTTCTGGGCGTGCGCGATCCGCTCGGCGTGCGGCCACTGGTGATCGGCCGGCTGGAGGACGCCTGGATCCTGACCTCGGAGAGCTGTGCCCTCGACATCATCGGCGCCCGCTTCGTGCGCGACGTCGAGCCGGGCGAGATCGTCATCGTCGACGGCAACGGCCTGCGCTCGATCAAGCCCTTCACCAAGCAGAAGCGGCGCTTCTGCGTGTTCGAGCACATCTACTTCGCCCGCCCCGATTCCAAGGTCGAAGGCGTCGGCGTTTACGACGCGCGCAAGCGCATCGGCATGGAGCTGGCGCGCGAAAGCCCGGTGCCGGCCGATGTCGTCGTGCCGGTGCCCGATTCGGGCGTACCGGCCGCGATCGGCTACGCTGCCCAGTCGGGGCTGCCGTTCGAGCTCGGCATCATCCGCAACCACTATGTCGGCCGGACCTTCATCGAGCCGGCCGACCATATCCGCCATCTCGGCGTTCGCCTGAAGCACAACGCCAACCGCGCCATGATCGAGGGCAAGCGGGTGATCCTGGTCGACGATTCCATCGTGCGTGGCACGACCTCGATGAAGATCGTCGAGATGGTGCGCCAGGCTGGCGCCCGCGAGGTGCATATGCGCATCGCCGCTCCGCCGACGACCAATCCCTGCTTCTACGGCATCGACACGCCCGAGCGCGACAAGCTGCTCGCCTCGCACTACGACGTCGCCGGCATGGCGAAGTTCATCAAGGTCGATTCGCTGGCCTTTGTCTCGATCGACGGACTCTATCGCGCCATGGGCCTGCCCGGCCGCGATCCGGCCAACCCTGCCTTCTGCGATGCCTGCTTCACCGGCGACTACCCGATCTCGCTCGACGACCAGATGGGCGTCGAGGATCGCCAGCTCTCGCTGCTCGTCGAATCGGCCTGAGGCTTCTTCCGTGACCGCGGCCTCTCCCGGCCGGCTGGCCGGCCGCCTGGCATTGGTTACCGGCGCCTCGCGCGGCCTCGGCGCCGCCGCGGCGCTCGCCTTCGCCGCCGAGGGCGCTCATTGCGTGCTGGTGGCGCGCACCGTGGGCGGCCTCGAGGAGCTCGACGACAGGATCAAGGCCCTGGGCGGCTCGGCCACGCTGGTGCCGCTCGACGTCACCGACGGGCCCGGCATCGACCGCCTGGGCGCCGCGCTCTACGAACGTTTCGGCCGCCTCGACGTGCTGCTGGGCAACGCCGCGATCCTGGGCGTGCTCTCGCCGATCGGCCATATCGACCCCAAGGTGTTCGAGCAGGTCATGGCGGTGAACGTGACGGCCAACTGGCGCCTGATCCGCTCGCTCGATCCGCTGCTGCGCCGCTCCGACGCCGGCCGCGCGATCTTCGTGACCTCGGGCATCGCGCGCAAATGCGTGCCCTATTGGAGCGCGTATGCCGCCAGCAAGGCGGCGCTCGAAGTGCTGGTCGGCACCTATGCCGCCGAGGTGGCGCACACCGCGGTGCGGGCCAACCTCTACAATCCCGGCCCAATGCGCACGATGATGCGCGCCCAGGCCTTCCCGGGCGAGGATGCGGCCCGGCAGACGCCGCCCGAAGCACACGCCGAGGGCTTGATCCAGCTGGCGCTGCCCTCCTGCACCCTCAACGGCGCGTGGGTCGCCGGCGACGAAGCCCTACCGTGAGGCATCGGTCGTGCGCAGGCCCTCCTTCGCGATGCGATTGATCGCCTCGTCGACGCAGAACTTGAAGGCTGCCGCCGCCTTCCAGTGATCGATCTTCGGGTCTGTCGATCCAGGCTGCGCCAGGGTCCGGTTCAGGCACTCGTCGAAGGCCGCACCGTGACCGACGCCCGATAGCACTTTCCTCACCCGCGTCTGCAGCCCGACGTAGGGGCCGCCGTCCGAAATCCAGGCGAGGTAGTCGGAGAGCGCACCCAGGGCCACCATCAGCTGGACCTTGTCGGCCGGCGTCGTGCGCTCGAACCAATCGAGGTAGGTGACGGCGATGTTGAGCGCCGGGCCGCTCTTGGACGGATCGAGATCTGCGGCGGCTCGGTACTTCGCGATGGCGTCCTTCCACTCGCCCCGCGCGCGGCTGACGTTGCCCCAGTTCATCAGGTCGTCGGCCGACGCCGGAATTTTGGCCTGCGCCGTTGCGTACTTCTTGTCGGCGCCGTTGAGCAAGGCCAGCTCGTCCGGCACGCCGAGCGCGACGGTGATGTCGCCCGACTTGGTACGACGATGCGCCACGATCAGCCACTGGCGATATATTCGGAGACCTTCGAGACGGTTCACCAGGGCATCCACGCTCGCGGTGCGCGACGTCGGCAGCTCCTGCAATTGCTTGCCTGCTTCGGCCAGCGTGTCCTCCGCCATCTTCAGACGCGTCTGCAGCAGCGACTGGGGATCGTCGTCCCAGCCCAGTGCCGGCGTCGTCTGATGGATCTTGATGCCTTTGGTAAGGATCGCGTTCATCAGAACGGCGATGGCCGTCGGCGCATTGTGCGTCAGCGCTTGCGAATCCCTGAACCGTCCGATCGCCTGATCGAGCTCGGACAGTTGCTGCTGAAGGTCGCTGAGCGCGTCGGCACGCGCCAGATGGACCTCGCCGTAGATGTAGGGCACCCAGCGCAGATCCGCTTTATTGCCTCCGGCCATGACCTTGGCGATCAGGTTCTGGGTGTGGCTGAAGCTGCAGCGTTCTCGGCGATTGTTGATGCGCTGTTCCACGCGCTGCAGGTCGGGCGCGCCCGGCGCCACGCCGGCGTCCAGCCCCGTGCACTGCGCTCGCTCGAGCTGGAACGTGTAGGCGGCCGCTGTCTTGGGGTCGATGTCGGCAATCGCATGGAGAGCGATGCACTCGTAGATGTTGTCGAGCGTATCCTCGGTGATGCCGCCGACGGTCTCGGCCGGACAGTTCGCGGTCGATCCGTGGTCGCCTGCGAGACTCATCACCGCGGAATACGCTCCCTGATCGTTGCGACGTGTCAGGGCCGAGCGCAGCGTCACCGGCGCGACGCCGAACAGGGCAACCAGCTCGCGCGCGGCGCTGCGCAGGCTGAGCGGCGCTCCCGGGATCTGCAGGTCCACCGTCTGGGTGCCGTCGTCGACGTTCACCCGCCGCCACTCCTTGACGCCGGCGCGCTGGATCCGGTCGAGATGCCGAGCGATCTGCTGGGCGGCAAGCTCGGGCGTCGGCACATCGGGCGTCGCCGATGCCTTGACGACCACGGGATCGATGGCGATGCCGCCGGCGGCCAGCTCGCGAACGACAGCGGCCACCACGATGATGACGATGACGCTGACGCCAAGCGCCACCAGCACCTTGCGCAGGCCGTCGAACCAGTTGGCTACACGGTCAAATCTCGTCGGTGCATCCGGCATCTCAATCCCCCTGATCGATGCCAATACCGCATCATAGAGACTGCCGGCGCCGCCCACGAGCGGTCTGTGGGGAAACCCACACGGTCGCCGCTTCCTCCCCATCGCGGACTCCGCGATTGGCGTGCGATTTTGGCCGCGAAGCAGCCAAAACGCATGGGTGCCCGCGAAGCGGGCGGAGGGGTCAGAGGCCGCAGTGTGGGGCTCACGACCCCTCCGGCCCTTCGGGCCACCTCCCCAGCTTCGCTGGGGAGGAATGAGCATTGATGCCTCAACGCCTCGCGCGGCCGCCGTAGGGATTCTTCGGCTTGCGCATGCTGAGCCGGATCGGCACGCCGGGCAGGCCGAAGTCGTCGCGCAGGCGGTTGATCAGGAAGCGCAGATAATCGTCGCCCAGCTCCTCGGGCTGGCTGACCGACAGCACGAAGGTCGGCGGCCGCCGCTTGATCTGCGTCATGAAGCGCAGCCGGATGCGCCGCCCCTTGGCCAGCGGCGGCGGATGCAGGGTCTCCATCTCGCGCAGCCAGCGATTGAGCTTGGGCGTCGGGATGCGCTTGTTCCAGACGTCGTAGGTCGCGAACACCGCCGGCATGAGCCGCTCGATGCCCCGTCCGTTCAACGCCGACAGGCCGACGATCGGCAGATCCTTGACCTGGGCGAACGAGGCTTCCAGGCGATCGGTAAGCTTGCGCCACGCCTTGGTCGCGGTGGAGCGGTCGTCGGCCAGCAGGTCGGTCTTGTTGACTGCGATCACCAGGGCGCGGCCTTCCTCGATCACCCAGCCGGCCACCGCCAGATCCTGCTTCTCGGCCATGTTGGCGGCGTCGAGCACGACCACGGCGACGTCGGCCAGGCGAATCGCATCGAGCGTATCGGCGACCGAGGCAGCCTCGAGCTTTGCTTCGATGCGGCTCCTCCGCCGCATGCCCGCCGTATCGACCAGGCGCACCGGCCGGCCCTTCCACTCCCATTCGACGCGGATCGCGTCGCGCGTGATGCCGGCCTCGGGCCCGGTCAGCACACGCTCCTCGCCGACCAGGCGGTTGAGCAGCGTCGACTTGCCGACATTCGGCCGGCCGACGATGGCGAGCAGCAGCGGCCGCTTGGGATCGACCGCGTCGGCTTCTTCGTCAGCCCCCGCTTCGTCTTCGGCGTCCTCGTCCTCTTCGGAAATCGGCTCGATGTGCTTCGCCAGCGCCTCGTGCAGGTCGCTCAGGCCCTCACCGTGCTCGGCCGATACCGGGATGGGCTCACCCAGCCCCAGCCCGTGCGCCTCGGCGAGGCCCTGCTGGCCGGCCCGGCCCTCGCACTTGTTGGCCACCACGATCACCTTGCCGGCGCGCTTGCGCAGCCAGCCCGCGAAGCTCTCATCCAGCGGCACGATGCCGGCGCGCGCGTCGATCAGGAACAGCACGACATCGGCGCTGTCGATTGCGCGCTCGGTGAAGCGGCGCATGCGCGCCTCCAGCGCCCCGCCGCCCGCGGTCTCCCAACCTGCCGTGTCGAGCAGCGTGAAGGCGAGATCGCCGAGCGTTGCCGGCGCCTCGCGCACGTCGCGGGTTACGCCCGGCGTGTCGTCGACGATGGCGCGGCGCTTGCCGACCAGGCGGTTGAACAGGGTCGACTTGCCGACATTGGGTCGGCCAACGATAGCCACCCGTGGAGGAGCGGGCCGGTTGTCAACGGAGGGCAATGAGCCGTCCTGAATCGGTCAAGACGTAGATCGTGCGATTGGCGATCACGGGACCGAGCCGGATCGGGTCACGCAGATCGAGCTTCCCGAGGATCTTGCCGTCGTAGGGCGACACGGCCAGGAGCTCGCCCAGCGTGCCGCCTATCAGGAGGCGATCGCCCGCCAGCACCGGGCCCGACCACAGGACCGGCCTCTTGCGCGCTTCGTCCTGGTACTGCGTAAGCGGCGTCACCCACTTCACCTTGCCGGCATCGCGCGACAGCGCGGCGACGTCGGCGCTGCCGGTGGTGACGAAGACGAAGCGACCGGCCACCCACGGCGTCTGGTTGCCGCCGATGCCGCGATCCCAGACGCGTTGGCCCGAGCGCAGGTCGAGCGCGGCGAGCTGGCCTGCCGTGCCCATCGCCAGCACCAGGCCGCGGTCGATCACCGGGCGGCCGCGAATGTCGGTGAGGTTGCCGAAGGCGCGCACTTCACCGCGCGCGCCGATCATCGTCTCGTTCCAGATCGGCCGGCCGTTGTCGACACGCAATCCGACCAACTCGCCCGAGCTGAAGGGCGCTACGATGTAATCACCCGAACCGGCCGGGCTGTTGCCGCCGACGAAGCCCGCGCTCTCCTGCAGGCCGGTGAACTGCCACAGCTCCGAGCCATCGACCGCAGCCAGCGCCTGCAGCTTGTTGTCGATGCTGATGGCGAACACGCGGTCTGCGAAGACCAGCGGTGCGCCACGCACCGGGGCACTCACGGTCGAGGCCCAGATCTCCTTGCCGTCGTTGGGATCGAGCGAATAGACGGCGGCATAGCCCGTCGTCACGAACAGCTTGCCGCCATAGTAGGCGAGCCCGCCGCCGAACTCGTTGGCGTCGCGGCCCTTCTCGGGCTTCAGTGTCACGCGCCAGATCAGCTGGCCGGTATCGGCATTGAAAGCCGAGACGGTGCTCTGCGCATCCTTGGCGAAGACCTTGCCTTCGGCCACCACCGGCGGCGTGGTCAGGATGCGTGAGGAGGTCGTGCCTGCGCCGACGTCGGCCGTCCAGATGACTTGCGGCGAATCGCTCACCGCAAGATTGTGCATGGCATAGTTGGCGAAGCCGCCGGACTGCGGCCAGGAATCGTTTACCGTCGGGGCCGGCAGCACGACCGAGACGTTGGCCATGTCCTTGTCGGGCTCGAGGTCACCGCGCTCGGCGAACACCGAGAGACGCTCGCCGGGCAGCGGCGTCTTGCTCTTGCCGAACATGTCGCCGATCGCGTCGCAGCCCGACAGCGACAGGCCGAGCAAAAGGCCAACGAGACCGACGCGGAGCGAGGCCGCATGCAACACACTGGCCATGCGGCTACTTCGCCTCGGGATAGAGATTGAGCATCGCCGAGGCGCGCTGCGCGGCGGCCTGCGGCACCTGAGGGTCCTTACTGATCTCGGTCCACAGCTCTCGGGCTCGCTTCATGTCGCCCTTGCGCACGGCGAGCATCGCCTGCAGCTCCCGCACGCTCAGCCGGAACGGCCGGTCAGGGCCGGCCAGCGGCTCCAGCTTGGCCACGATCTCCTCGGCCTTGGGCGAATCGATGCTCTTGTAGCCCGCGATAACATTGGCGAGGTCGGACAGCTCACTGGCCGACAGCGTCGGCGCCACCTCGACCAGAGCTGTCACCTGCGCCTCGAGCGGCTCGCGCAGCTGGGCGGCGATCAGGGCCGCCAGCGACCGGTAGGGTTCGGGGGCGCTCTTGGCCTGCTTCTCGAAGGCCGCCCGCGCGGCCGCCGGATCCTGGGCGATCTGGGCGAGGGCCGCCGAGTAGGCAGCGCTCGCCTCACCGCGTTGCGAGGCGTCGTACTGGCGCCAGCCGACCATGCCGGCGGCCGCCACGACGAAGATGACGGCGGCGGCCACAATCCAGGTGCCCCAACGGTTCCACCATTCCTTGAGCTCGTCCTTGCGGACGGCCTCGTCGACTTCATGGAAAGCGGCGGAATCGGACACGATGGCTCCCGGATTATCGCGAAATATCAACAGCTTCAGGCGCGGTTCTAGCCCCGCGACCCGCCTTTGGCAAACCACAGAACCTGGGCCGTTTGGGGGCGCTTTACCCTTTCC
>JADHLS010000198.1 GCA_016780605.1 Reyranella sp. | reverse complement strand
GGCACCCTGACGGGCGGCCTGATCGGCCTGTTCGTCGGGCCGGTTGTGCTGGCGGTGTTCTACGACCTCGTGATGTCGTGGATGAAGGGCCCGCCGACCGTCGAGAACAAGTAGGCGAGGGTCACTTCCGCTTCGGCCGGATCGCCTCCCATTGCTCGTCGGTCCAGTCGATCATCGCCTGTGTGTTGGCGCCGCCGCCGCCGGATTGCAGCATCTTGCCGCCGTCGATCACGATCGCGTCGCCGTTGATGTAGCCGGCGCCGTCGCTCACCAGGAAGGCAGCGAGATTGGCAAGCTCGATATGCTCGCCGACACGGCGCAGCGGGATGGTCTTGACCAGGGCGTCGTTGCCGCCACGCTCCTTGGGCATCAGCCGGCTCCACGCGCCTTCGGTAGGGAAGGGGCCGGGCACGATGGCGCAGGTACGGATGCCCTTGGGTCCCCATTCGACGGCGAGGCTCTTGGTCATGGCCAGCACGCCCGCCTTGGCCATTGCCGACGGCACGGTGAAGGGCGCTCCCGTAAGCGACGACACGGTGAGGATCGACATCACCACGCGATCGCGCAGGCCTTGGTCGATCCAGCGCCGGCCCGCTGCCACGGTGCAGTACGCCGAGCCGTGCAACACGATGCCCAGCACCGAATCGATGGCCCGCGTCGACATCTTGTGGGTCTGCGCCAGGATCTGGCCGGCCGCATTGTTGACCAGGATATCGAGCGGACGCTTCTCCCAGATCCGGTCCATCATCGCCTCGACGGCGTCGGGCACGCGCACATCGCAGCCCACAGTGTCGATCTCGCCTTTGGTCTCCTTGGCGAGTTCGTCGGCCGTCTGTTTCAGCACGTCCTCGCGCCGGCCGCAGATCACGACATTGGCGCCGAGCTCGAGGAAACGGTGCGTCATCGAGCGGCCGAGCCCGGTGCCACCGCCGGTCACCAGGATGCGTTTGCCCTTCAGCAGGTCGGGTTGGAACATCGTAGCCTCCTACGAACACCTCACCCTGAGGAGCGGCCCCCTCGATTACCTCGGGGTAAACTCCGCCCGCGTCTCGAAGGGTGGGCGACAGAGTCGTTGTTGCCATCCTTCGAGACGCCGCGCTTCGCGCGGCTCCTCAGGATGAGGTTGTTGGTTACTTGCGGATCTGCGTGAAGGCGATTCCCGAGGCGATCATCTTTTCGATCTCATGCACCGAGTAGCCGAGCTCGCCCAGCACGGCCTTGGTGTCGGCGCCGAAGGTGCGCGGCTTGCTGCGCGGCTCGGCGGGGGTGCGCGAGAGCTTCACGGGATTGCCGACATTGCGCCAGCCGTCCTTCTTCCACACCATCTTGCGGTGCTGGGTATGCGGATGCTCCATCACGTCGGGCACTTCCATCACCGCGCCGGAGGGCACGCCGTTCTTCATCAGCTCGTTGGCGAAGGGCTCGCCGTCGCGGTCCTTGGTGAGGGCGCGCAGCTCGGCCTCCAGCTCCTCGCGATGGGCGACGCGGTCCTTGTTGGTCTTGAAGCGCGGATCGTCGGCGAGCTCGGGCTTGCCCAGCATCTGCGTCAGCTTGCGGAACTGCCCGTCGTTGCCGGCGCCGATCACGATGTTGCGGCCCTTGGTCGGGAAGTTGGCGTAGGGCGCGAGGTTGCCGTGGCTGTTGCCGTAGAGCTTGGGCTTGAGGCCGGCCATGAAATAGTTGGGCGCATGCGGCTGGTGCAGCGCGACGGCGCTGTCGTAGAGCGTGGCGTCGACGAACTGGCCCTTGCCCGAACGGTTGCGCTCGTACAACGCCATCAGGATGCCCATGCAGGCATTCATGCCGGTCGAGAGATCGACCACCGGCACGCCGATGCGCACCGGTCCGGCCTCGGGCGCGCCGTTCACCGAAACCAGCCCGGCCGAGGCCTGGACCATGGCGTCGTAACCCGGGAAGCCGCCCAACGGTCCGTCGGCGCCGAAGCCCGAGACGCGGGCATGGACGAGGCGCGGGAACCTCTTGGCGAGCGTGTCGTAGTTGATGCCCCATTTCTCCATGGTGCCGGTCTTGAAGTTTTCGATCAGCACGTCGGCCGTCTCGAGCAGTTTCATCAGCACCTCGCGGCCTTCCGGCTTGGAGAGATCGAGCGCCACCGTGCGCTTGTTGCGGTTGATGCCGGAGAAATAGGCCGAGATGCCTTCCTGGTCGAACGGCGGGCCCCACAGCCTGGTCTCGTCGCCCTGCGGCGGCTCGACCTTGATCACCTCGGCGCCATGGTCGCCCAGCATCTGCCCGCAATAGGGGCCGCCCAGCACGCGCGACAGGTCGACGACCTTCAGCCCTTCCAACGCCCCCGGCATGACACTCCACTCCTCGAGCCCTGTTGCTCGCGGCGGTTATAGACCATGGAACACAGGCTCGGTACCGTTCGTCAAAAGGAGCAACCATGCTGAGCGGAATTCACGGCCATCAGGACATCGAACGCGTCGTCTATGGCAAGCCCGCCGGCCCCGCGCTGCGTGCTGAGGCCGAGCGGCTGGGTGCCACGCGCGTGTTCGTCACGACCTCGAAGTCGGTGGCGCAGAGCGCGTTGCTGGCCGACATCGTGCGCGATCTCGGCGACCGCTATGCCGGCGTCTATTCGGGCATCACCGCCCATTCGCCGCGGCCATGCGTGATCGAAGGCGCCGCACGTGCCCGCGAGGCCGGCGCCGACCTGATCGTCGCGGTCGGCGGCGGCTCGGTGATCGACGCCACCAAGGTGATCCTGATCGCGCTCTGGCAGGACGCCACGACCATCGAGGATCTCGACCTCTATCGCGCCGGCCGGCCGAAAGAGGGCCACGCACCGCCCGCCGAATCGATCAAGCCGCCGGCCGGGGCCGTGCGCATGATCGCCGTGCCGACGACGCTGTCGGCCGCCGAGTTCAACGCCTTCGCCGGCATCAGCGATCCGCGCCACGGCATCAAGGAGAGCTTCGGCCATCGCCTGATCGTGCCGCGGGTGATCGTGCTCGATCCGGCGGCGACCTTGGCGACGCCGATGGATCTCATGCTGTCGACGGGTTTGAAGGCGGTCGATCATGCGGTCGAGCGTCTGTGTTCGCAGCAGGCGCATCCCTTCGTGCTGGGCACGGCGAGCGAGGCGATCCGGCTGCTCGCCCGCGCGCTGCCGGCCCACGCGACCAAGCCCGACGACATGCCGACGCGGCTCGACCTGCAGTTCGGCATGTGGCTCTCGATCGGCGCCGGCACCTCCGGCGTCGGCACGGGCGCCAGCCACGGTATCGGCCATGTGCTGGGCGCGGCCTGCCACGTGCCGCACGGCCACACGTCGTGCGTGATGCTGCCCTCGGTGTTGCGCTGGAACCTGCCGGCCAACGCCGAGCGCCAGACGCGGGTGAGCGACGCCTTCGGCAAACCCGATGTGCCGGCGGCCGATCTGGTGGCCGGGCTGGTGGCGGACCTCGGCCTGCCGCGACGGCTCGCCGATGTCGGCGTGGGCCGCGAGCGCTTCCGCGAGATCGCCGAGAAGTCGATGCACGACCGTGCCGTGCTCAACAATCCCCGACCCATCGAGCGGCCGGACCAGGTGGTCGAGATCCTTGAGCTTGCCGCGTGAGCCCATGAGGTCTTTTCATCCGGCGCAACCATCGAAAGGCGTAAGTTAGCCACCAGATTTCCGGGTGGAGGAAACCGCCATGCCGTCCCTGCAGCCTGCTTCGTCGACTGCCGCCCTTCCGCCCGTTGCTGCCTGGGTGGAGGCGGGCGTGCCCTATCTGGCCGACTTGAGCGTCAAACCAGTGACCTACAATCCGCCGATCGGCACTGGCGTGCCGCGCCGCGAGGGCAACTACCGCGACTTCAAGGTCAAGATCCACAATGCCCGGCCGATCGCCCGCGACCTGTCGCTCGACCGCCAGGCCTTCATGCTGGTCAATCACGAGACGGCGGTGCGCTCGTTCTACGACAAGGACGAGATCCACCGCACCTGGGAGCCCGAGGTCGAGGCGCTGATCAAGCGCGAGACCGGCGCTTCCAAGGTCTTGGTCTTCGACCATACGATCCGCGCCGCGGATCGCGGCATCGAGCGTGGCCACCGCGCGCCAGTGCGTTCGGTGCACAACGACTACACCGAGAAGTCGGGCCCGCAGCGCGTGCGCGAGCTCTTGCCGGCGGACGAAGCCGAGGCGCGGTTGCAGAAGCGCTTTGTCGAGATCAACGTGTGGCGCAACATCAGCCACGATCCCGTCGAGATGTCGCCGCTGGGCTTCGTCGATTCCGAGAGCATCGCGCCGCGCGACCTCGCGGTGTGCGACCTGGTCTATGCCGACCGCATCGGCGAGATCTATATCGGCGTCTACAACGCCGATCATCGCTGGTACTACTTCCCGCGCATGACGCGCGAGGAGGCCGTGCTGATCAAGTGCTACGACTCGTTGAAGGACGGCCGCGCGCGCTTCTCGCTGCACTCGGCCTTCGACGATCCGACGTCGCCCAAGAACGCCAAGCCGCGCGAGAGCATCGAGACCCGGGCCTTCGCCTTTTTCGATTGAGTTTGCTGGGAGCGCGCCACTCTGTGGCGCTCATGGTCTTCCGGACCGCTCATGAAAGATGAGCGCGCAAGATGCGTGCGGTCCGGAAGAGCATGAGAAGATGCGCCACGGAGTGGCGCGCTCCCAGCAATGACTAAGACTTGGCGATCGCCTCGAGGTGCTCGGCCAGCTCCTCGGGATTGCTGAAGAAGGGCGAGTGGCCGCATTCCATGGTGATGACCTTGCAGGGGGTCAGCTTCACCATCTGCCGCTGCAGCTTGAGACGCACCGCGTTGTCGAGGGTGCACTCGATGTACCAGCGCGGCACCGAGCCGAAGCGCTCCTCGGTCAGCGTTACCGGCGTCGTCGAGATCGAGAGCGGCTGCGGGCGCAGGCGTTCCATTCCCTTGTAGCGGTCCTCTGGTGAGACGTCGGCGTAGAACATCGCCGGCAGCTTGTCGCGTGCGAAGGTGTAGGTGAGCCCGTCCGGGCTGACCTGGCGCGACAGACGGAACATCGTGTCGGGCTCGAGCGAGCTCATGTCCCGGCCGGTCTTGCCGGACGTCGGCAGAAGGGCGCAGAGATAGACCAGCGCCTTGATCTTGCGCCGCCTGGCCTCGGCCACCGCGCTGATGGTGATGCCACCCAGCGAGTGGCCGACCAGGACGACCTGCTCCTCCATCTTGTCGAGAAGACGCGAGACTTTCTCGACGTTGTCGGCCAGCGTCACGTTGGCCGGCGGCGTGTGATCCTTGCCCAGGCCCGGCATGTCGGGGGCACAAACCTTGTGGCCGTTGGCTTCCAGCAGCGGCGTGACCTTTTCCCAGACCCAGCCACCGGTGCAGGCGCCGTGGACCAGCAGGAACGTCGCCACGATCTAGGCCCGCCCGACCAGCGTGCGCGCACCGGGCGCGGGCACGAAGAAGTCCGGCATCAGGGGCGTGCCGGGCGACACGGCATACTGGTCGAAGTCCGTCACGCCCTCGGCCGCCAGCACCTCGTCGTCGATGAAGAAGTTGCCGCTGCACGCCTTGGCGGAGCGATTGAGGATCGCGTGCGCCGCGTCGGCCATGATCTCGGGCTTGCGGCAGCGCTTCATGCCTTCCTCGCCAGCCAGGATGTTCTGGATCGCCGCCGTGGCGATGCCGGTGCGCGGCCACAGGCAGTTGAAGGCGATCTTGCCCTTGAACTCCTCGGCCATCGCCCAGGCGTAGACCGACATGCCGAACTTGGCGAGCGTGTAGGCCGCGTGATTGGCAAACCACTTCACGTCGAAATCGAGCGGCGGCGAGAGGTTCAGCACATGCGGGTTCTTGGCCTTCAAGAGATGCGGGATGCATTTCTGCGAGACCATGTAGGTGCCGCGTGAATTGATCTGGTGCATCAGGTCGTAGCGCTTCATCGGCGTGGCTAGCGTGCCGGTGAGGCTGATGGCGCTGGCGTTGTTGACCAGGATGTCGATGCCGCCGAACTTTGCGACCGTCTCGGCGACCGACTTCTCGACGCTGTGCTCGTCACGGATATCGCAAGGCAGCGGCAGCGCCTTGCCGCCCGCCTTCTCGATCTCCTCGGCGGCGGTGAAGATGGTGCCGGGCAGTCTGGGATCGGGCTTCACCGTCTTGGCGGCGATGGCGACGTTGGCGCCGTCGCGCGCGGCACGCAGCGCAATGGCCAATCCGATGCCGCGGCTGGCACCGGTCACGAACAACGTCTTCCCACTCAGGCTCATGGCGCCCCCAAGAATTCCTCGGGCTCTATAGCCGGGCCGGGGAGGGGCGGCTAGTGTCGCAGCCGTGCAAGGGGGACATGCATGAATCCGTGCTTTGAGACGGCTACGCGCCTTGCCCGCGCAATACGGAACGGGCGGCTGAGCTCCGTCGAGGCGACCCAAGCGCACCTTGACCGAATCGGGCGATTGAATGCCTCGCTCAATGCCCTGGTGGTGGTGGACCGCGACGGCGCTTTGAAAGGGGCCAAGGCAGCCGACCGTGCACGGGCAAAGAAGAAGGCTCTGGGTCCGCTGCACGGAGTGCCGATCACCATCAAGGAGGCGTTCGACATCGCCGGGCTGCACACGACGTCGAGCCATCCGCCGCTCAAGGACAACGTTGCCGCCGCGGACGCAAGCCTCGTGGCGCGGCTGCGGGCGGCGGGCGCGGTGATCCTGGGCAAAACCAATGTGCCCGAGCTCTGCGCCGACTTTCAGACCGACAGTCCGCTGTTCGGCACCACCAGGAATGCCTGGGACGGACGGCGCGCAGCCGGCGGCTCCACCGGAGGCGGCGCCGTCGCAGTGGCGGCGCGGCTCTCGCCGCTGGAGCTCGGTAGCGACATCGGCGGCTCGGTCCGCAATCCCGCGCACTACAACGGCATCTTCGCGCTGAAGCCCACCGAGTGGCGCGTGCCGAGCCGCGGCCACGTGCCGGGCCTGCCCGGCCAGACGCGCACCATCCGCTGGATGGGCGTGTTCGGTCCGCTGGCGCGCTCGGTCGAGGACCTCGAGACGGCGCTGCGCATCATTGCCGGCCCCGACGGGTACGAGGCCGAAGCGCCGCCCGTGCCGCTCGGGCCGGCACCGGCGGCAAACCCCAAGGGCCTGCGTATCGCCGTGCTGGAGAGCAATCCCTTGGTGAAGGTCTCGGCCGATACCGCGGCCGTGGTGCAACAGACCGCACGCTTGCTGACCAAGGCCGGCGCCAAGGTGAAGCGCGCCGCGCCCGACATCGACTGGCGGCAGGGCTGGGACGACTGGATCGACCTCTTCCAGTACCAGGTCCGCGCGCTGCAGCCGCTTGCCGAGCGCGAGGCCGACTTCGGCATGGAGACCGAGGCCGATCCCAGCGCCCGTTCGGCCGGCCGCACGGCGCGGCTCGATCTTGGCCAGTTCTTCGCCGTGCTCGACCGCCGCGATGGCGTCATGCGGCAGTGCGAGGCCTTCCTCGACGACTACGACGCCTGGCTGATGCCGGTGATGCCCGACGCCGCCTTCATCCGCCAGAAGCAGAGCGAGCCCCTGATGATCGACGGCACGCCGCATCCCTATTTCTTCGCCGGCACGGCCTACAACTTCCTGGCCAACCTCACAGGCCAACCGTCGGTCGTGCTGCCCTGCGGCTTCTCCAAGGAGGGGCTACCGATCGGCCTGCAGCTCACCGCCAAGCGCTGGGGCGACGCGCGGTTGCTCGGCGTCGCCAAGGCGCTGGAGAAACTGCTGCCGCCCTGTGCGGTGCCGCCGGATTACAAGGATTAGCGCCCACACTTTGCAAGGATGAACGCATGGTTGAGACGAATTCTGCGTGGCGTGCGGAGCCACTGACCTGGGGACAGGGATCGCGGGTCTTCGAAGTGTTCCTCGAGCCGACCTGTCCGTTCTCGGCAAAGGCTTTCGGCAAGCTCGACGAGACCTGGCAGACAGCGGGTGCGGACAACGTCACGCTCAAGATCTGGCTGCACTCGCAGCCATGGCATCTGTTTTCCGGCGTGATCACGCGTTGCGCGCTCGCCGCCTCTACTCTGGGCGAGGGCAAAGAGGCCGCCAAGAAGGTGCTGGCGGGTGTCGCCGCTCACCGTGAGAAGTTCGAACCCGCCGATCATTGCAGCGGCCCGCTGCTGGCCTTGTCTCCCAACGACGTGATTGCGCGTGTCGAGGAATATTCGGGGCTGAAACTTGCCGAGGCCTATGCCCTTCCCAAGCTCGACCAGGAGGTCAAACGGCACACGAAATATGCGCGGCAAAACGGTATCCACGTTTCACCGACCTTCATGATCGATGGCCTGGTCCAGAACGACATGAGCAGCGGCGATGCGGTGTCCGCCTGGGTTTCGCGCTTGGCGGCGAACTAGCGGGAGTTTCAGCGCCATCGCAGGACGGACCGCTCGATCATGCCG
>JADHLS010000197.1 GCA_016780605.1 Reyranella sp. | reverse complement strand
GTGCCCTCGTGCGCGCGTTGCAGCCCTGCGACCACCTCGGCGGCATGCCGCGTGAAAAGCTCCTGGAGCGCCGCGCCCTCGGAGCCGTGCACCATCGTGTCGAGCGAGCCGAAGCGTGCGATCGCGTCGCGCGCGGCCGGGCCATCCAGCGCGAGGTTCGCGCGTTCGAGCGCGGCGCGCAGCGGCACCGCCCCATAAATCGTCGTCAAGGCCTCGAGGGACTGCGCGTCAAGCACACCGTTCCGGCTGCGCACGTATGCCATCGAGAGCACCAGAGGTCGGCGGCTCACGAGCAAATAGCTCGCGCCGATGCCAGTCCTTTCGGAGAGCCTGAGCGCATTCCACGCGCGATACATGAGCCAGCCGTCGCGCGCACAGAAATAAAGGTGCTTCAGGCCGAGCGCCTTGGCACGCTGCGCCAGCCACAGCGCAAAGGCCCCGGTGACGAGCACACCAAACGTCCATCCGAAGTGCGAGAACAAACGTGGCGACATGCCCGCCTCCGGACCCGCAGGCATCGGCGCCGTCAGGGCGCCGACGCGTCGTCCGATGGAGAACGCACGGAGGGCCGGCGAAGCCGGTACTCCGATACGCGGTTCCGACCGCACGCGGCGGTACGGCAGGCACGCCACGCCGATACGTGCCGGCAGCGCGTCGTCGGCATCCGGATCGTCGCCCACATGGAGCAGGCGCACCAGCGTCCCGCGCCGCTCGCGCACGAGGTCCCATTGCGAACCGGAGGACTTCGTGCGGCCGGTCGCGCAAGACACAATCAGATCGTCCCACGCCTCGTAGCCCTCCGCGCGCAGCATCGCCGCGATGAGCGCTCGCGGAAGATACGTGTCGGACAGGAACAGCACCCGCTTGCCCCTGAGGCGCGCGCGCCGGTACGCTTCGAGGATATCGGGAATCGCGACCACGCAGCGCTGCTCGATCTGCTGCTCGAGGTCGCTCGCCAGGGGCATTGCGGCAAAAGCGGGATGGTCGGCGGCGAGCGCGGCATGGATCTCGCCGAGCGTGAGCTCGCTACGACCGGCCGGGAGTTGCGCGCGAGCACGCACCTCGGCGGCCTCACGCGCAGCGGCGAAGCCGGCGGCCGCGTCGCCGTACTTCACACGCAGCCCCGCCTCGACCATCCCGAAGACGTCGCGCGGGCTCTCGACGATACGGCCGATGGCCGTGTCGAACACGTTGAATGACACCGTGTCGGCAGCCGTCAGGTGCTCCTCGAACGCACGAAGCCAGGTATCGTCGTACTGCCAACCCTGCAATCGCGCGATCGTGAACTGTCGCGCCGTCGTAAGGTTCATCGCATCGCTCGACGTCGTGTCGGTCATCGCAGCTGCGCTCACGTCCATTTCTCCCCTGGATGCGTCAACGCCCCGGCATCTTCAGCGAGCCGCTTCGCCGGTCGACCAGCGGCTCCTCGAACGCGCGCGGATAGCGGTGTGACGGCGCCGACACCTTGTTCAGGCGGTCGAAGATCTCGACGGGAAGGCGCCAGCCGCCGGCCGTCAGCGTCTCGCCAAGCTGCCCGGCATTGCGCGCGCCGACGATGGCACTGGTCATGAAGGGCTGGTCCAGCGCCCAGCGCAGCGCCGTCTGCGCCGGCGACCGGCCGATCTCGCGAGCCGTGTCGAGCAGCGTCTGCAGGATCTCCGCATGGTTGGGCGCGAAGAAGCGGCTCTGGAACGCCCAGCCCTGGGCCGAACGCGTGCCTTCGACCTTGAGGTCGCCCGGCTTGTAACGGCCGGCGAGATAGCCGCTGGCGAGCGGCGACCACGCGACGATGCCGAGGCCCTTCGCCTCGCAGGCCGGCACGATCTCCTCCTCGATGTCTCGCACCACGAGGCTGTATTGCGGCTGGTAAGCTTCGAACCGCGACCAGCCCTTCGACTCGGCGAGCCACACCGCATCGACCAGCCGCCAGGCCTCGTAGTTGGAGCAGGCGACGTACATCACCTTGCCCTGGCGCACGAGGTCGTCGAAGGCCCGGAGCATCTCCTCCTGGGTCGTTTGGGTGTCGACGTGGTGGATGTAGTAGATGTCGAGATAGTCGGTCTGCAGCCGCCTCAGGGACGCCTCGACCGCCTGCATGATGTGCAGCCGCGAGGTCCCCGCATCGTTGGGCCCATGACCCATCGGATTGAACACCTTCGAGGTGACGACGGCCTGCGAACGGCGGCCCTTCAGGGCGACGCCCAGCATCGTCTCCGACATGCCGCCAACATAAGTGTCGGCGCAATCGAAAAAGTTGACGCCTGCATCGAAGGCGGCGTCGACCATGCGCACGGCCTCGGCCTGGTCGGCGCCGTTGCCGAACGTCATGGTGCCGAGGCAGATCTCGGACACTTTGAGGCCGCTGCGGCCGAGACGGCGATACTCCATGGATCCCCTTCCCCCCTTTTTCCCCCGCACACCCGCCGCGATCTTGCGTCGCTTCAGGCGCGACCGCTACCATGACCTTTCGGAGACGGGTTGAGGGTTCGTGCGGGGTGACAATGATCGGCTTTCACAGGCAGGCGTCCGGCTATTGCCACTGCTGCAGATCCCAAACCGTCTTCGAGAGTACCGAGGCGTGGCTGAGGGACTTCTACAAGTGCCGCAAATGCCACTCGATACCGAGGCAGCGGCACCTCCAGCACATTCTCGATCGCCACTTTGCCGGTTGGGAGAAGCTCGCGATCCACGAATCGTCGCCGTCGAACACCTTCATCTCCCAGTACTGCAGCTCGTATTCCTCCAGCGAATTCCTCCCGGATGTGGCGCCGGGAACGACGAAGGACGGGGTGAGATGCGAAAGCCTCGAGCACCTCACCTTCGCGGATCGTTCGTTCGACGTCTTCGTCACCCAGGACGTTCTCGAGCATGTGTTCCATCCGGACGTCGCCGCAAAAGAGATCATCCGGGTGCTGAAGCCGGGAGGCATCCACGTCTTCACCATTCCCAAGCACAAGAGGGTGCGCAAATGTCAGCCGCGCGCCATCCTGAAGAACGGAGTCATCGAGTATCTTCTCGAGGCGCAGTACCACGGCAATCCGCCCGTCGGCGACGGCCCCATTCAAGTCACCAAGGACGGCCCTTTCCTGGTCACCTGGGACTATGGCGACGATTTCGAGTTCATCCTGCAAGACTGGACCGGATGCCCGACGACAACGTACGTCACTCGAGACGACAGCCTCGGCCTGGATGGCGAGTTTCCGGAGGTCTTCGTCACGCGGAAGCCCGTGTAAGCGGGCTCGGCAACCGCAACGTCGTTCGGCTCATGCAGCGATGCTCTCGGAACGAGCCGGGTCGCCGGCCTCCTCCTTCGGCGGCGGCAGGGCAAGGGACACGACGAAGCTCAACGTCATGAAGGCGGTGGCAAACCAGATCGGCGCCCATGGCGAGATCGACTGGAAGTAGCCCGTAACCATCGAGCTCACGGCCCACGCGCCGCTCACGACGGCGATGCTGATGCCGAGAATCTGGCCCTGCCGCGTGGCGTCGACGGCATCCGAGTAAAGCGTAAGGATGGCGCCATAGGCGATCGAGACGACGAATCCCGTGAGCACGATCAGCAGCCACTGCAACACCCCGTTGCCGGCCAGGGCACTGCCCGCAATGCCGGCTGCGGTGAGCAGCAGGCCTGCCCGAGCGATGGTCCGCGAGGACCAGAACTGCGCCAGGACAGGGAGCCCGACCCCGTAGCTGACCAGGAAGCCGACCCCCATCCCCGCCATGAGGGTGCCGATCCTGGAATGAGAGAAGCCTTCCGTGGTCGCGAGGAACATCGGGAGGAACAGGAAGTAGGCGGCCCATGCCACTTGCATGAGGCCGAACACCAGCGACACACGCCCGATGTTTCGATCCCGGAAGGAGCTCGCCAGAGCGCGCAGGCCCGACAGCGGATCGACGGGCTCCACTGGCTTGGGCCTGTCACGCGGCGCCCCCGGCATCGTCAAGGCCAGCAGCACCACCGTCAGGAGGCCGCCGGCGCCAAGGACATAGAACGGAAGGGACGGCCGGGACCATGAGATCGCCGTCGAATCGGCCAGCCAGCCACCGAGCAGCGGGCCGGCCAGGAAACCCACGGACGACGCCACGAGCGACAGGCTGAGATAGAACGCCTTGCGCTCGGGCGGGCAGGAGTCGACCAGTGCGGCCTGGGCGACCGCATGGTTGCCGGCGGTGAGCCCCCTGATGACCCCACTGGCGATCAGGAACACGACCCAGCCGGTGCTGATCGCGAGGGCCATTCCCAGGTTGGCCAGGGCGAGGCCGCTCATGGTGTACAGCAGAATCACCTTGCGGCCGATCCGGTCCGAGAGCTGCCCGAGCAGCGGCGCGGAGCATATCGCCAGCAGCGGCTGGATGCCGAGCAACAAGCCGTACAGGAGGCTTCGCGCCGAGGGCGAAAAGTCGCTCAGGAGACCGTGCTGCGGCGGGTGCGCCACCACGGGGGCGAGAACGGGGGCGATCGTCGCCACCGTCATTGCCCCGAGCATCACCACGAGCAACTGGAGTGCGACCTGGAAGGTCCTCTTCATCTGCTGGATACCGCCGTCGTTGACGGCGCACGCCGAGCATGCGTCGGCGCATGCCCTCTGCACCCACGGAGGCTTTTCATGTGGTTTCCCCCAAGCCCTGGCGCCGGCATCTTCCCCCAAGCCGGCTTGTTCCTTTGTGGCAGGACGCGACGGCGGCGTCCAGATCAGTAAAGGCCGGATAGGTGTTGGCGGGGGATTGCCACTCATGCAATCTAGCGATGGGGATTGGGCGTTCTTGGGGGCATGCGCCAAATGGACAACAGCACGGTGCCGAGGCGACTTCGCCTCACTCTGATCGCGTTGGCGCTTTCAATGTCGGCATGCTCATCCATCGGGCCGGCGACCGTCCCCAGGGACCGCATGGACTATCTCGGCGCGATGGCGACCTCGTGGAAGCAACAGATGCTGAGCAACGTCGTCGCGATCCGTTACGGCGACGCGCCGTCCTTCATCGATGTGTCGTCCATCGTCAGCTCCTACACGGTCGAGGCCGACGTCACCGCGGGCATCCTCAGCAACAGCGTGTCCTCGGCCGGCACCTTGAACGTGCCGTGGACACAAGCGACGGCCAAGGCCGGCGCCACGTATTCCGATCGCCCGACCATCTCCTACTCGCCTCTGATGGGCGACAAGATGACCAGGCGGCTGATCCGTCCGATCCCGCCGGTCGGCATCTTCGAGCTGATCCAGGCCGGCAATGCGGCCGACATGGTGCTGCAGGTTGCCGTGCGGTCGCTGAACGGCATCAGGAACCAGGGCATCTCGGGCGGTGTGCTCGAGCCCGCCGACCCCCGGTTCTATCCGCTGATCGATGCGTTCCGGCGACTTCAGATCGAGGGCCGTCTCAGCGTGCGCACGGAAAAACGCAATGGCGAGGAAGTGGGCATCTTTATCATCACGGATGGCATGCGCCCCCAGTCGACCCAGGACATCGCCTTCGTCCGCAACACGCTCAATCTCAAGCCCGACAAGGACGGCGAGCTCAGCATCGTCTTCGGAGCGACGCCGCGCAGCAGCAAGGAGCTCGCCGTGCTGTCACGGACGATGGGCGACATCCTGATCGATCTCGCGATGGGGATCGACGTCCCCGACGCGCACATCGCGTCGGGACGGACCATCCCGACGGTCCGCATCAGCAGCGCCGACAACATGCGTGAGCGGCCGCTGGTGCGCATCCACTCGGGTTCGAGCGCGCCCGCCAATGCCTACGCTGCGGTATCCTACGGCGGACTGTCGTACTGGATCGACGACAACGACTACGCCTCCAAGCGGACCTTCACCCTTTTGATGGTATTTACGTCTCTCGCCGAAACCGGCACGGTAGCGCAGATTCCGATCCTCACCGTGCCTGTGCGCTGATCGGGTGCGGCTTCTCCGGAGAAGCTCATGAAGACCTACACCATCGCCGCCATCCCGGGCGACGGGATCGGCACCGAGGTCGTGTCGGCCGGCGTCGAGGTGCTGGGCGCCATCGCCAAGCGCGAGGGCAGCTTTGCCTTCAAGGTCGACCACTTCGACTGGGGCGGAGACTATTACAAGAAGCATGGTCGCATGATGCCGGCGAACGGCCGCGACCTGATCAGGAAGCACGACGCCATCCTGTTCGGATCGGCAGGCCATCCCGACATTCCCGACCACATCACGCTATGGGGGCTGCGTCTCGCCATCTGCCAGCCGTTCGACCAGTACGCCAACGTACGGCCGACCCGCGTGCTGCCGGGCATCACCTCGCCGCTGCGCAGCGTCAACGGCCCCGAGCTCGACTGGGTGATCGTGCGCGAGAACTCCGAGGGCGAATATGCCGGCGTCGGCGGCCGCGTCCACCAGGGCTCCCCGCTCGAGGCCGCGACCGACGTGGCGATGTTCACCCGCGCCGGCGTCGAGCGCATCATCCGCTTCGCCTTCAGGCTCGCCCAGTCGCGACCGCGCAAGCTCCTCACCGTGGTGACCAAATCCAACGCCCAGCGCCATGCCATGGTAATGTGGGACGAGATCGCGGCCGAGGTTGCGCGCGAGTTCAAGGACGTGACGTGGGACAAGATGTTGGTCGACGCCATGACCATGCGCATGGTGATGCGACCGCAATCGATCGACACCGTGGTTGCGACCAACCTTCATGCCGACATCCTGTCGGACCTTGCCGCGGCGCTGGCCGGCTCGCTCGGCATCGCGCCCACCGCAAACCTCAATCCCGAGCGCGTCTTTCCCTCGATGTTCGAGCCGATCCACGGGTCGGCGTTCGACATCATGGGCAAAGGCATCGCCAATCCCGTCGGCACCTTCTGGTCGGCCGTCATGATGCTGGAGCATCTCGGCGAGAAGCCGGCCGCCGGGCGTCTGATGAAGGCGATCGAGCGGGTGACCGCCGACAAGCGCTTCCACACGCCCGACCTCGGCGGCACGGCGCGCACCGCCGACGTCACCAAGGCCGTGATCGACGCGATCCAGGGCGCGAACGTTTAGCTCGGGCCGGCCGAACAGACGCGGCCGCAGGTGCTTCAGGTCAGCCAGCCATGATAAGGGAGGATCACGCTCGCCCCTTCGTGGAGCGTGACCGGCGACGTCCCAATCGTGTTCCAGACCTCCGCCGTGACGCTGCCGCCGGTGAAGTCGGCATAGGCGCCGGACGCGCTGGTCACCCCGCGGGCCTGCGGGTCGTTCTCCCAACCGGCGACGTTGTTCGTCTCAAAATATTGCCACGTCTCCGTCCGGTCGGTCGTGCCGTTGCCGTCGAAGTCGAAGCTGAGGCGCAACTGCGTCCCGTTGCCCACACCCGATCCCGCGTCGACTGGCAACGTGAAGCTGGTGCCGCCACCGTCATAGTGGCCGTTCAATCCCTCCGCCTTGAACACTACGGCATCGTGCGGCTGATCGATGTAATGGCCGCCTGCGGCGCTGGCGATGACGACATCGCCCGGCGTGCTGAGCTGCAGCGCGGATGATCCCGCCGAGACGAGGAAGTGAGTGCTGTCCGTCGGAACCGTCGGTTGGGGTTGCGGCTGGACAGGAGGTTGCGGTGCCGGCCCGCCGCTGCCCTGGCCGAACGAGAACGGCAGGTCGAGCGAGGAGGAAGCGAGATCCACGCTGACCTGATGTGAGCCGATGGCGGTCCACAGATCGACCTTCACCGCCCCGCCGACGAGGTTCTGCATCGCCGCACCGGACACTGCGCTCGGCCCCGCGCCGCTGTCGTAGGCCTGCCATCCTGTTCCGTCGTCGGTGGCGAAGTACCGATAGGTCTCCGTGCGATCGAAGGTGCCGTTGCCGTCGAAGTCGTAGGAGATGGCCATTTGGGCCGCATCGCCGACATGCGCACCGGCATCGACCATGAGCTTGAAGCCGGTCGTATCGCCGGCGAGATAGCCGGCGGTGATGTTCTCCAGCGTGAAGCTCGCGGTGTCATGCGGCGCGCCATCGTGGTTCGCACCGTTCGACGACGCCAGGGTCACGATGCCCTGGGCTGGATCGAAGTGGACGGCGCCGTCCGACAGCACCAGACCCCCACCCGCCACAGGGGGTGGCGACGGATTGGGCGCTGGTGCCGGGTCCGGCGTGGGTACGGGATCCGGCGCCGACCCGCCGCCCGCGCTCTGTGCGCCAAATGGCAGGGTGAGGGTGGAGTGCGCGAGATCGACCTGGACCGGATGGCTGCCGAGCGCCGTCCAGAGCGCCACGGTGACGGTGCCGCCCACGAGATCCTGCATCGCCGCGCCCGTCGCCGACTGAAGGCCGATATGGCTGCCATAAGACTCCCAGCCGGCCGTGTCGTTGGTCGCGAAATAGTGCCAGGTCTCGACGCGGTCGACGGTGCCGTCGCCGGTGAAATCATAGGAGATGGAAACCTGCGGCGCATCGCCGACACCGCTGCCCGCGTCGACCTGCAGCGCAAAC
>JADHLS010000196.1 GCA_016780605.1 Reyranella sp. | reverse complement strand
GGCGCCACCCATCGAATACCCCATGGCGCCGACGCGGCCGAGATCGAGGCGGCCGGCGAGGGCGGACGCCGGTCCGCCCTCGAGCGCCCGCAGGACTTCGAGGATGCGGTTGGCTTGCAGCACGACGTGTCGACCGGCCCGTTCGAGCGTCGCCTGGAGGGCTGCGTCGGACTGCAACTCGATGGATACGCCGCGGTCGGGATCGGTTGCGGGATCGCTTGCAACATCGTCGCAGCCGACAACGACAAAGCCGTGGCTCGCCAGGTTCTCGAGCTGGATGCTGCTGCTCGTACGGGTGCCGCCCCAGCCCGGGGCATAGATAACAAGGGGTGCCGGCGCTGCCAATCCTTGTGGATACCAGACAGTAACCGGCAGCAAGCGGCCGTTCGAGCCGTGCAGCGTCAATTCCATGCGGCCGACCGCATGCGGACCGGTCGGCGACGGGCGGCGCGGCGCGAACGCCGCCGCCAGCACGATCAGTCCGGCAAGCACGAGGAGCCCCGCCAGCGCGGAGAGTCGCAAGGCGGTCATCCGCCGCGGGTGTTTTCGATTCCGGCGAGCAGTGGACCGAGGAAGGACGCGATGTCGGCTGCCGGCTTCTCCTGGAACATGTCGAGGTGAGCGCTCTCGACGTGCGTCAGGTAGAGCTTGCCGGCCACGATCGAGCCCCAGCCCATGCGCTCGTCGAACAGCCGCCCGCTCAGCGTCTCGGCGCTGCGGAAGAGGACGGTGTCGATGGTTGCCGGCGCCGGCCGATGACGCGCCGCCGCATCGCGGAGGTGATCGTCGAACCAGCGCCCGGCGAACAGATCCGCTTCGGTCGGCTCGGCAGCCGGTGTCTGGTAGCCAAGGCGGCGCAGAACCGGCAGCCAGGCGAGATCCTTCAGGCCGATCTCACCCTTGCGGTATTGCTCAATGCGATTGAGCCGATGGCGGGTGCGCAGCTGACGTGCGCGCCGCTTCTGGTTGCTGGGCGACATCGATTCGCGATAGCCGGGTGCCCAGGTGTCGAACAGGCAGACGAGCTCGATCTTCTCACCCATGCGCTGAAGCTGCCGTGCGGCCTCGAATGCCAGCGCGCCGTAGACGCAGTGGCCGCCCAGGAGATAGGGGCCCGTGGGCCTTGCCCAACGGATCAGTCTCACCGCGTAGGTCGCGAAATCGTCGAAGCTGTAGCCCGACAGGTCGAGCGGGCCGTCGGGGTGGTAGGTCTGGATGTCGATGAACGGCCGGTCCGCACCCAGTGCCCGGGCAAGCTGGTAATAGACGGACCGATTGTTGATCGCGATCATCGGCGTGCGCGCGCCATCCTCGTGGAAGCAGGCGACTTGGCGCACCGGATCATGGACAGGGATTGGCTCGCGATCGCTGCCGACCTGGAGTGCCGGGGCCTCGATGGTCGTCGCCGACGCGGCGCGCGGCGTGATGCTGTGCAGCGCCGGACAGTCAACCGGGGCCAGATTGGGTGAGCTCACCAGTGCTTCCAGGCAGGTCCGCCACCCCTCCAGCAGCGCCTGGACCGTACTCGCGTCGTAAAGGTCGCTGTCGGCCTCAATGGCGAGTCGCCAGCCCTCGTCGCGCCAGATCAGGAAGAAGGTGAGATCCCATTGCGTGCCTGACGAGAAGGAGGGAAGCGAGACGAGGTTGAAGCTGCTCCGCGCCTGCGCGGTCTCCGTCGTGCCCGAGTAGGAGCGATGGACGACGAGATTGACGGCATGCAGGCGCTGGTCGGCACCGTCGGGTAGCGAGGCCAGGACCGACTCGAACGGCAGGTTCTGGTGAAGAAGCGATTCCTGCACCTCGTCCGCCGCGAGCCGCGCTAGGGTAAGCAGCGATGCCTGGCTGTCGACCGGCAGGCAAAGGGTGATCAAGTTGACGGTTGGACCCACCAGCAGTTCGGCGGACGGCTCCTCGCGATGGGCGACTTGCGATCCGATCACGATCTTGGCTTCGCGGGTCACGCGATTGAGCAGCAGCGCCAGGGCGGCGACGGCGAGTGTGTAGAGTGTGAAACCGTGGCGGCTGGCAAAGGAGTCGAGGGAACGGCTGAGCTCGGCCGGGAGCAGCAGGGAGAGGATCTCGCCACGGCTGCCGCCGCGTCCGACCGGAGGGTGATCGCCCGGCACCCGGGTGCCGACGACGCCTCTAAGCTTGCCCTGCCAGTACCGCCGTGACTCCTCCAGGGCCCCACTCGCGAGCAGCTCGCGTTCCCAAAGGGCGTAGTCTGCGACCTGCAACTCGGGCTCGCCGCCGCTTCCGGTGGCTCCGCGCTCGATCGCCGTAGCCGTCGCGAGAAACTCTGCCAGCAAAAGGCCGATCGACCAGCCGTCGGCGATCGCCGCGTGGAAGGTGATAAGCAGGATGCTACGGTCGGGGGCGAGGCGAAGCAGGCCGGCGCGGAACAACGGGGCCTCGCCAAGGTCAATCGGATCGGTCGCCTCACCTCGCGCGATCTCCTCGGCCCGGGCCATCGCCGCCTCGGCGCCGAGCGCCGTCAGGTCGATGCTGCGCAGCTTTACCGGGCAGCGCTGCAGGATCACCTGCTTGGGCACGCCGTCGATCTCGCACAGGTAGGTGCGCAGGATCTCGTGGCGGTCGACCAGCGCCTGCAGCGCGCGATGCGCGACGTCCTGGGTCAGCCGGCCGATCACCAGCCAGCGCATGGCGACGTTGAGGCCGTGGGGGCGGTTCGAGCGGGCCCGCGACCACAGGCGCTCCTGCATCAGCGTGCAAGGGAACACCTGGCCTTCGCCTCCCGGGTGCGCCACCGGCTGATCGCCCGTCCGGATAGTCATCATGACGAGACGCTACGCCGTCGCGCGCCGCGCCGGAAGTCGGCAAGAGCGGGCGCGGCCTTGGCGCCGGCATCCACGAGGCCACGGCTCTTCTGTTGCGCAATGCGCGCCAGGGTCGCGATCGACGGGTTCTTCATGAGGTCGCGGGCGTCGATGGCGATGCCCTGGCGCTGCAGCCGGGCGGCGATGCGAAAGACATGCAGGGAATCAGCCCCAACGGAGAACAGCGGATCCTCAATGCCGAACTCATCGCGGCCAAGCACTTCGGCCCAGACCTTGGTGATGGCGGATTCCAGAGGCGTCGCAGGACGCTGGCTGGCCGATGCCACGGGACGCGACGCCGCCGTAGGACGGCGGAGCGCGCTGCGGTCGAGCTTGCCGCCGGCGGTGAGAGGAAGCGCGTCGAGCGCCACCCAGTGCATCGGCACCATGTAGTCGGGCAGACGGCGGGCCAACTCGGCGCGCGCCGGCGCTGGGTCGCCTCCGGCCGTCACGACATAGGCTACGAGAACCGGATCGGCGCCGGGATCTTGGTGGAGCAACACGGCACATTCGCGAATGTCAGGGGACTGGCGCAGCGCGCTCTCGATCTCCTCGAGCTCGATGCGGAAGCCGCGCAGCTTGACTTGCCGATCGTTGCGGCCGCGCAGCTCGATCTCCCCTGACGGCAGCAGGCGCGCCCGGTCGCCCGTCATGTAGAGACGCTGCGGGCGCCGGCCCCCCAGGGAGATCTCGCGGAACGCCTTGGCGGTCAGGTCAGGCCGGCCGAAGTAGCCCTTGGCGAGTCCGTCGCCACCGATGAACAGGGTCCCGAAGGCGCCGGGCGGAGCAACGCCGTCGCGATCGTCGAGCACATAGAGACGTGCGTTGGCGATGGGCCGTCCGATCGTCACGTCGCCGCCCTCAGGAACGATCTCGCAACCCGATGCGTAGATTGTCGCTTCGGTCGGTCCATAGAGGTTCCACAGCCGTCCGCCACCCGCCAGCAGGCGGTCGGCGAGGTCACGCGGCAAGGGCTCGCCGGCGGCGATCATCTTCAGGCCCGGTCGTGACGCGAAGCCTGCTTCCAGCAGCATGCGCCACAGGGTCGGTGTGGCCTGCAGCACGGTGGCCTGGGTCCTGGCGGCCAAGTCCACCAGCTCAAAACCGGTGCGCACAGTCTCAGAATCGGCCATGACGACACGGCCGCCGACAAGGAGAGGGCCGAATAGTTCAGCGAGCGAGACGTCGAATGTGGCCGCGCTCGAGGCGATCACGACATCGTCGGGCGCGACCTCCCACAAGCGCGACATCGCCGTCAGGGTATTGGTCAACGCCCGGTGGCCGATCTCGACACCCTTGGGCGTGCCGGTCGAGCCCGACGTGAAGAGGACATAGGCCGAGGCGTCGCTCGCTACGCGCGGCAGGCTCGGTTCGCCGGCACCGGTATCGAGGGCAATCCGGTCGAGCCTCAGTCTGAAAGCACCGGGCGCGATGGAGGCGATTGCCTCGTCCCGGCAGATGATGCCATCGATCCGGGCGTTCGTGGCGATCTGGCGCAGTCGGTCGGCCGGCTGGCCGATGTCGAGTGGAACAAAGGCATGGCCCGCCTTCATGATTCCCAGGAGGCTGACCGGCAGGGCCCAAGACCGATCGACGGCGACCCCGATCCGGCCCTGTCTTACAGCGCTCGCCTGTAGCAGGGCGCGCGCGAGGGCGGTCGACCGGCGGTCGAGCTCCGCATAGGTCAGCGATGCCCCGTGATCGACGCAAGCCACGCGCTCAGGCGTACGCGCCGCTTGAGCAGCGATCAGATCGTGGACGCAGTCGTCGGCGGGATAGGGCGCTGCGGTGTCGTTGACAATGTCGAGGGCGAAACGCTTCTGCTCGTCCGACAGAAGCTCCAGGGCTCCGACCGGGGTCTGGGGCGCACCGGCGATGCTTTCCAGCAGCCGCCGGTAGTGCTCTACCCATCGCGCGATCGTCGCATGGTCGAACAAGGCGGTGCTGTAGTCGCAATCAACCCGCAGGCCCGCCGCCGACTCGATGACGTTGACGCATAGGTCGAAGGTGACCGCCGCCTTGGGGTTGGGAGTGACTGTCGCGCTGACATCGCCAAAATCGACATCGCTCGACAGGCGCTCGAGGTTGAACTGGATCTCGGTGAGGGGCAGCCGGTCGGAGGCGCGCTCGATAGGCAGAGCGCGTACCAGGGTGCCGTAGGTGCAGCGCGCGTGGTCGAAGCCCTCGGCCAGCCGGTTCGCCGCGGCCCGCGCCGCCGCTGCAAAAGGGGTGGTCCAGTCCAGCGGCGACCGGAAGGGCAGCATGTTCACGCAATGACCGACGAGTTCGGGCTGGTCCTCCGACAGCTGGGCGGCCACCGGGATGCCGATCACGACGTCGGTGGTGTTCGAAAGCCGGCCGATGACGATCTGCAGCGCGGTAAACAGAGTGGAGAACAATGTCGCGCCGCCCGCCGCCGCGGTCGCCCGCAACGAAGCGAGCAACGCCGCATCGAACTCGGTCGTATAGGTCGCGCCGGCATAGGTGCGTTGCTGAGGGCGTGGGCGGTCCGTCGGAAGTTCGGGCAATGGCGGAATGTCGCGATAGAGCGCCGTCCAGTAGGCCAGATCGCCCGCTTGCGCCTCGCTCGACGCGGCCTTGTCGAGGGCGTAGCGCGCGAAGGACGGCGCTTCGGCGAGCCCCGCCGGGGCGTTGGCGCGAAGCGCCCGGTAGCAGGTCGCGAGCTCGGCCAGGATGAGATTGGTCGACCAGCCGTCGCACACGATGTGGTGCGCGGTCAGCACCAGGACGTGGCGTCGGACATCGAGCTTCACGAGGGCTGCTCGCACCAGCGGCCCGGCCCAGAGGTCGAACGGCATGCGCGCGTCGGCCGTGACAAGGGCAGCGAGCGCTGCATCAGGATCCGCCTCGTCGCTGAAGTCGTGGGGGCGCAAGGCGAGAGTGAGCCGGGGCGCAAATTGCATGCGCTCGTCGCCGGGGCTGACACTGCCACGCAGCGCGTCGTGACGCGAGATCACCTCGTTCAATGCACTTTCCAGGGCCACCGCGTCGAGATCGCCTTGCAGCGCGATGCTGATGGCCTCGTTGAAGGTGCAGGATGCCTCGCCGCCCATCTGCGCCGCGGTCAGGATCTCGATCTGCGGTTCCGTGAGCGGGGCGGATTCAACAACCGATTCGACAACTGCGACGGACGCAAGCGTCGGGCGGCTTGGCTCGAATATGCCGCCGGCTTCAAGGGCATCGAGAGACGCGGAGAACGCCTGCTCGATCGTAGCGATGTCGGAATCGCTGTGGGCTGTTGTCAGGAAGCAGGGGAACCCTTCCTGTACGTGCACGCCGAGCAAGCGCATCTGCGGCCAGAACAGCGAGGCGAGCGTGTTCTCAGGCCCGAAATTGAGGTGGAACCAGCTCGAGTAGCCCTCGGCCCGTGTCCCAAGCCCGCGCCGCTCGAGGTCGCGATTGAGCGACTCCACAAGCCCGCCCATGCGCTGCGCGAGACGCTCCTGTAGGGCGGGACCCTCGGCCTTGAGGTGCACAAGCACCGCCTTGGCAGCTGCAAGTGCCAGCGGATGCCGCACGAACGTGCCGGCGACGAAGGTGGCTGCCGCTTCGGGTACCGATTCGTCGCCGTACCGCCAGGTGCCGCCGTCCAGCGCATCCATGAACTGCCGCCGGCCAGCCAGGATGCCGATGGGCATACCGCCGCCGACGACCTTGCCGTAGGTCACGAGGTCGGCGGCAATGCCAAACACCGCCTGCATGCCGCCCTGGTGGACACGAAAGCCGGTGACGATCTCGTCGAACACCAGAGCTGCACCGCTGGCGTCGCACAGCGACCTGAGGGTCTTCAGGAACTCGACGGGCCGTAGCGCGGGATGCCTGCTCTGCACCGGTTCCACCAGAACGGCGGCGATCTCCGCGCCGTTGGCCGCGATCCAGTCGAGGCTGCGCTGCTGTCCGTAGGGCAGCACCGTCATGTTTGCGATCGATCCGGGCGGGATGCCCGGCGCTGTCGGCAGCGCCTGAGGGCCCGTGCCGCCCATCGCTTTGACCAGCGCCTCGTCGAACTGGCCGTGATAGTCGTCGTTGAACACCACGACCCGTTCGCGGCCGGTGACCGTGCGGGCCACGCGCATTGCTGCCATGACCGCTTCCGAGCCGGTGTTGCAAAAGGTGACGCGTTCGCTCCCGGTCATATCGCGGATCAGGCCGGCCACCTCGCCGGCGAGCGGGGTCTGTGGCCCGATCGGAAAGCCGTCCTGCAGTTGCGTGGCCAGGGCCGCGGTGACGAAGTCGGGCGAATGGCCGAACATCGTCTGGCCAAAGCCGTTCACCAGGTCGATATACTCGTTGCCGTCAATGTCGTGGATCTTGGAGCCTTTGGCCCTGTCAGCGACGATCGGATAGACGAGCTCTTTCCATTCACGCCGGAAGCCCGCCGCCGTGCGCGGATCAGCCAGCACGTCGCGGTCGCGCTGCGTGCGCTCCTTCGACAGCGGCGTGCGCGCATTGATGCGCCGCACCAGCGTGCCAACGTAGTCTCGCTGTCGCGGCGTCAGCGCCGCGCCACGGCCCTGCCGCAGGCGAGGCGGCCCCGCGCCATCGGCGGGCTCCACAGGCGTCAGGACGGCCGGAGATGCGCCCTGCGGCGGTGACGCTTGGCCGTGCAAGGTGCGCAGCTGTTCGGCGAACAGCGCCTGCATGGCTTCGAGTTGGGCGCGGAACAGTGCCGCGGTGGCATCCCCCGGCGGTCCTGGCGCCGGAATTGTCGCTGCTGGGGCGGGTGACTGCGCCGACGGCAATGCGGGGAGGCTGGCGGCAAGCGTTGCGACCGACGGCGTCTCGTTCAGGAGTTGCCGGAAGGTGATCTTCGTCTGGAACTTCTTCTCGATGGCGCGTGCCGCCTGGCCCAGCAGCAGTGAGTCGAAGCCCTGAGAGATGAAGTCGGCCTCGGGGTCGATATCGGTCACACCCGACAGCTGGCGAAAGATCTCGATGATCTCGGAGGCGACCGCCCGGGTTGGAGTCGGCGTCGCAGGCTTCGGCGCTGCCGTGACGGCCGGCGACTGCTCGGCCTCTGCGTCGATCCAGTGCCGCGTTCGTTGAAAGGGGTAGGTCGGCAGGGAAACCTTGCGACCACGCGCGCCCGCGACGTTCCAGTCGAGTGGCAGGCCGGCGCTCCAGAGCGCGGCGGCCGCTTCCGAGAGGTCGCCGGCGTCGGCATCCGGCATGCCCGCAGTAACGCCGCGCAACGCGGTGCGCGGGACGATTTGCGGCGCCAGCGCCGACAGCGTGCGTCCGGGTCCGACCTCGAGCAGGTAAGGCCGGCGGTCGCGCGCCACTGTGGCGAGCGCATCGGCAAACCGCACGGGAGCACGGCAATGGCGCACCCAGTACTCCGGGTCGACTGCCTGAGCGGCCGTGATCCAGTCGCCGCTGACGCTCGAGACGAAGGGAATGCGCGGCGGCTGAAGGCTGATCGAGCGCGCGCTGATCGCGATCTCCGCCAGCGCCGGATCGACCGCGCGTGAGTGGAAGGCGTGCGAGACCGCAAGCCGACGGCACGGCACGTCTCGCGCGGCGAGCCGCGCTTCCAGGGCCTCGATTTCCGGCACCGGTCCGGCG
>JADHLS010000195.1 GCA_016780605.1 Reyranella sp. | reverse complement strand
GTCGACGACGCGATTCACCAGCCCGATGCGCTCGCAGCGCTCGGCGTCGACGCGCTCGGCGGTGAACATCAGCTCGCGCGCCCGCGCCGAGCCGACGGCGCGGGTCAGCAGCCAGGCGATGCCGTAGTCGCCAGACAGGCCCACCCTGGCGTAGCCCGTGCTGACGAACGCCGACCGCGCGGCAATGCGGATGTCGCATGCCAGCGCGATGGCGAGACCGGCGCCGGCCGCGGCGCCGGGCAGCGCTGCGATGGTGGGCTTGCGCACCGCGACCAAAGCGCCGGTGAGTCCGGCCTGGCGCCAGCGCAGGTCGCCCAGCCGCTCCTCGAAGGTCATCTGGCCTCTGGGTCCGCGGCCGCCCATGCCCTTGACGTCGCCGCCGCTGCAGAAGGCGGTGCCGGCGCCGGTGATCAGGATGGCGCCGACGTCAGGATCCTCGCCGCGCTCGCGGATCTGCGTGCGCAGGGCAGGCGTCAGCTTGTCCGACATGGCGTTGCGCGCCTCGGGCCGGTTCAGCGTGATCAGCGCCACGCCGTCGCGGACGGAACACAAAAGTTCGGTTGTGCCGGTGTCGATTTCCATGGAAGCCTCCGTCCCATGACATTCCCGGTCACCGAACACACCGTCAAGACCGCTCGCCACACCACGGGCTATCTCGCTTGCGGAGCGGAAGAGGCTCCGTTGCTGGTCTTCTGCCACGGCTGGCCCGAGCTTTCGCTGTCCTGGCGCCATCAGCTGCCAGCCATGGCGGCATTGGGCTTCCGCTGCGTCGCGCCCGACATGCGCGGCTACGGCCGGTCGAGCACCTATTCGCGCTACGAGGACTTCGCGCAGGAGCTGATCGTCCAGGACATGCTGGAGCTGCTGGCGTCGCTTGGCCGCGACAAGGCGGTGTGGATCGGTCACGACTGGGGCAGCTCGGTGGTGTGGAACGTGGCCTCGCATCATCCGGACAAGACGGTGGGCGTGGCGAGCCTGTGCGTTCCCTATATCGCGGCCGGCAACAACATCGAGAACCGTCTCGCCCTCGTCGACCGCTCGGTCTATCCCGAGGACATCTATCCCGTCGGCCAGTGGGACTATCATCTGTTCTACGTCGAGAACTTCGACAAGGCGCGCGCCGACTTCGAGGCCAATATCCGCAACGCCGTGAAGGCGATGTTCCGCAAGGGCAATCCGGCCGCCGTCGGCAAGCCCTCGGCGACGGCCTCGGTGCGCAAGAATGGCGGTTGGTTCGGCGGCGGCGCCTGCCCCGACGTGCCGCGCGATCCCGACGTCATCACCGAGCAGGATCTTGCGGCCTACACGGCCGCGCTGGAACGCAACGGCTTCTTCGGGCCCAACGCCTGGTACATGAACCACAAGCCCAACGGCGAGTATGCCCGGCGCAGCGTGAACGGCGGCAAGCTCGCCATGCCTGTGCTGTTCCTGCACGGCGCCTACGACACGACCTGCGAGACCGTGCACTCGCGCTTCGCCGAGCCGATGCGCCGCGACTGTGCCGACCTCACCGAGGTGGTGGTGAAATCGGGCCATTGGATGGCCCAGGAGCAGCCCGTCGCGGTCAATGCCGCACTGACGCGCTGGCTCGCCAACAAGCTGCCCGACTATTGGAGCAGGACATGACGTTTGCCGTCACCGAGCACACGCTCAAGACTTCGCGCCACACCACGGGTTATCTCGCCTGCGGCCCCAACGACGGCCCGCTGCTGATCTTCTGCCACGGCTGGCCCGAGCTCTCGCTGTCGTGGCGCCATCAGCTGCCGGCGATGGCCGCGCTCGGTTTCCGCGCCGTCGCGCCCGACATGCGCGGCTACGGTCGCTCCAGCACCTACACCCGCCACGAGGACTTCGCCCAGGAGCAGATCGTCCAGGACATGCTGGAGCTCCTGGCCTCGCTCGGCCGCGACAAGGCCGTGTGGATCGGCCACGACTGGGGCAGTCCGGTCGTCTGGAACATCGCCGCCCACCATGGCGACAAGACGGTGGGCGTCGCGAGCCTCTGCGTTCCCTACATCGCCTCAGGCTTCACTCTCGAAACCTTGGTCGGCCTCGTTGATCGCAAGACCTATCCCGAAGCCGAGTTTCCGGTCGGCCAATGGGATTACCAGTTCTTTTACGAGGAAAGCTTCGACAAGGCCTGCAAGGGCTTCGAGGGCAACATCCGCAACACCGTGAAGGCGCTGTTCCGCAAGGGCGATCCCAAGGCGGTGGGCAAGCCCAGCCGGACGGCGATGGTGCGCAAGATCGGCGGCTGGGTGCCGCCGACTGGCTTTCCCGATTTCCCGCGCGATTCCGACGTCATCACCGAGCAGGATCTCGAGGCCTATACCGCGGCGCTGACCCGCAACGGCTTCTTCGGACCCGACTCCTGGTACATGAACCACAAGGCCAATGGCGCCTACGCCAAGCGCGCGCCCAACGGCGGCAAGCTCGCCATGCCCGCGCTGTTCCTGCATGGCGCCTACGACGTCACCTGCGAGACCATGGTTTCGCGCCTGGCCGAGCCGATGCGCGGCGACTGCGCCGATCTCACCGAGGTGGTCGTCCACTCAGGCCACTGGATGGCGCAGGAGCAGCCGGTCGCGGTGAATGCGGCGCTGGCGAAGTGGCTCGCGACCAAGCTGCCTGATTATTGGAAGGCATAGACGTGCGAATCCTGTCGATCGCTCTGCTGTCGCTGCTTGCCGTACCGGCGATGGCGCAGACACAGCCTGCCAAGCCCAACCCTCCCGCAGCGCCTCCGCCCGGGAAGGAGAGCCGTCCTCTGCCGACGCTCAACATGGTCGTGTCGCAGCGCGACCGTGACGCCGCCTTCGGCTACTACCGCGACGAGATCGCCGCCGGCCGCTGTCCGGCGCCGCTGGTGCGCAAGGGCAAGGAGTGCAGCGCGCCGCCGGCGCCGACCGCCCGGCCCTGGAAGCTCGATCAGCCGCTGCCCGATGGCGTGAAAGCCGAGGCGCCGCCGCCCGGCCTGATCGCCAAGCTCTCGCCGTCGCCAGCGGGGCATCAATACCTGCGTGTCGACACCGACATCCTTGTGGTCGGGCTGGGCACACGCAACGTCGCGGCTCTGGTCGTCGATGTCAGCCGGCTGCAGTAGTCGCGCCTGACGACACTAAAGTGTTTGACGTTGTGAATAACATAGGTTATTGTACCGAGAGCGGCTGGCAACAACGGCCAACTGCCAGCGCTCGCGCGTTGCCGCTCTATTCATCGTCTATACGTGGCATACTTCGGGGCCAGCTTGCTCCGTCGCCAAAATCCCATTGCGAAATTTGCGGAACTGTCCGAATTCGACGGGGACTCAACGAGTAGTAGACATCGGGCTCTTGAAGCCCAAGGCCGAACCAGGAGAAGGGGTCCCGGAAACCCCGGAAACCCTGCAAACCTTCAAAGATCTGTAACAATGACTGCGGTGCATGCAGATCGCCGGCTAGCGACCCCTGATGCGTCGCCACGCGGCGAAGGCGCGGCGCGCATTGTCGCCGCTCGGGATGTGCAGGCCGTAGACGCCACCGCCTGAGCTCACCTGCTCGGCGACGAACTCTTCGTAGGCCACGGCCTCGACGGCTTCCTCGGCGACCTGCTCGGCGAGGTTGGCCGGGATCGCGATCAAGCCGTTGCGGTCGGCGAGCACGATGTCGCCCGCTTCGATCAGCAACGCTTTCGCGCCAGGACTAGGCGGACGGTGCCACGCGGGCAATCCGGCGCGCGCGATCTCGGCGGCATTGCGCAACGGCTTGCCACTCACGACGCCGGCCGCCTGTCGTCGCGCGAGAAGGGCCACCGGCACCGAGAACGTGCTGTCCTCGACGACCAGCACGCCGCCCGGCGACAACGCGTCGATCATCTTGCCCGCTTCGCCGGCAATTGTGTCCTGGAACGCCGTCAGCGGGCGCAAGCCGGGCAGCGGTCGTCGCTTCAGGCCGTGCTTGGCAAGCGCCGCTAATATGCGCGTGGTGCCGACGGATAAGAGCTTGTCGCGGGTCGCTTTCGCGAGCGCCATGTCGCTACCTCCGCGGGATCGCCTTGCGCCGTTCCAGGCTCTCGGCCGGCCAGGTCGTCTTGATGTCGTAGAACTCTTGCACGGCCGGCTTGTCCTTCGGCAGCACGACCCAGGGCTGCTTGGACATGGTGAAGATATGGATGTCGGGCGGCATCGCGTCGGGATTGTCGAGCGTGCCGACGCGCACGAAGCGCACGGCGTCGCCGGCGCCGGGATAGTTGCTCCACACCGCGATGCGGCAGTTGGGGCAACGCCAGATCTTCTGGCCCTTGCCGCTGGCGGACGGTGTGAGGACCATCTCCGGCTGGCCGCTCAGTAGCTCGACGCGGTCGGCTTCGATCATGGCGTTAAGCACGAATGCCGATCCTGTCTCGCGCTGGCACCAGCGGCAATGGCAGCAATGCACGAACATCGGCTTGGACGTCATGCGATAGCGCACCTCGCGGCAGGTGCAGCCGCCGTCGTATCTGTTCTCTGGCGCCTCGGTGTTGCTGGTCATGGTGCAAGTCTCCCAGCTAAGGTTTGCGCCTGAGATAGCATCGCAGGAGGGGGAGAGAAATGGCCGGACGGTTGGCAGGCAAGGTGGCGGTGGTGACCGGTGCGGCGCCGCGCGGCGAGGGCGTGGGCAACGGCATGGCGACGGCCATCCTGTTCGCCCGCGAGGGCGCCAAGGTGGTGCTGGTCAATCGCAGCGCCGAGCGCGCCGAAAAGCTCGCCAGGCAGATCAAGGACGAGGGCGGCGAGGCCTCGGTGTTCGCGGGCGACGTCGCCAAGGCCGAGGCGGCCGAAGCCATGGCCGAGTTCGCGGCCAAGACCTACGGTCGCCTCGACATCCTGCACAACAACGTCGGCATCGGCGCGCCGGGCACGCCGGAGACGGTGACGCCGGTCGACTGGGCCAAGGTGCTGGAGGCCAATCTCACCACCACCATGCTCTGCTCCAAGTACTGCATTCCGAAGATGAAGGCAGGCGGCGGCGGCTCGATCATCATGGTGTCGTCGATCGCGGGCGCGGTCGGCCTGATGGGCAGCCCCGGCGCCGTCGCCTACTCGACGGCAAAGGCCGGCCTGCACGGCTTCACCCAGTCGGTGGCGGCCGACTATGCGACGCAGAACATCCGCGCCAACTGCATCATCGTAGGTTCGGTGCACACGCCCATGGTGGCGCATCTCGGTGCCGAGGCGCGCGAGCGGCGCAAGAAGATGGTGCCCATGCAGACCGAGGGCACGGCGTGGGATATCGCCTACGGTGCGGTCTATCTCGCATCCGACGAATCGCGCTGGGTGACCGGCGTGCTGCTGCCGATCGACGGCGGGCTGACGGCGCTCAGGGCGTGGCCGCGCTAGTGGTCCGTCGGTCGTGGTGCCAGGTGTAGAGGCCACTCGCCACGACGATGGCCGCACCCAGGATCGTCCAGCGGTCGGGCATGTCGCCGAACATCAGGAAGCCGAACAGCGTCGCCCACAGCAATAGCGTGTAGTTGTAGGGCTGCACGGCGGCGGCCTCGGCATGGTCGAGCGCCTTGATCATGGCGTAGTTGCCGACCGCGCCGATGGCCGAGATCAGCGCCAGCAGCAGCCAGACCGTGAGGGTCGGCCATTGCCAGCCGATGGGACCGACGAAGGTGGTGGCGATCAGCGGCACCATCGCGGCCCAGATCAGCGAGGTGTCGGGCGAATCGTGGCGCGCGGCGAGCCTGGTCAGGATCTGATAGCTCGCCCACAGGAGCGCACCGATCAGCGGCAGCAGCACGGGCCAGTCGAGGCTGCGCAGGCCCGGCCGGATGATCAGCAACACGCCGATGAAGCCTGCCGCCACCGCCAGCCAGCGCGCCGGGCCGGCTTTTTCGCCCAGAAACAGCACGCCGAGCGCGATCACGATCAAGGGCGAGGTGGCGGCAACGGCATGGGTATCGGCGAGTGGCAGGTAGCGGAAGGCGAGCACGAAGATCGCGCTTTCGACGATCAGGATCAGCGAGCGCGTGACCTGCAGCCACGGCCGCGTGGTTCGCAGCGCGCCTGAGAGGCCCTGACGGCGGACGATGAACCAGCTGACCAGGAAGATGAGGGCGCAGCGAATCCACATGATCTGGCCGACCGCGTGATCTGCGACCAGGAATTTGCTGATCGAATCCATGCCGGCGTAGCAGAGCGTTGCCAGCATGGCGAACAGGGCACCTAACGCGTTGTTGGATCGCGCAGCTCCGGTGCCGGCGGTCACTCCGCCTCGGCCTGCCGCGGGAGGACGCCGAATTGCATGTTTCCTCGGGCTTTCCTGTTGTTTGCGATCCTAGGACGGCAGCCATGCGCGGGCCAGCGATTGACCCCACTCTGCGGAAGCGTACGCTGATGCGAAATCGCCGGAGGACTCGCATGGCATTCGACCTCGTCGTCAAGAACGGCATGATCGTCGATGGTTCCGGACTGCCGCGGTATCGCGGCGACATCGGCGTCAAGGACGGCAAGATCGCCGAGATCGGCCGCATCAACGGCGCCGCGGCGAAAGAGACGATCGATGCCGAGGGCCGCGTCGTTGCGCCGGGCTTCGTCGATGGCCACACCCATATGGATGCGCAGATCTTCTGGGATCCGATCGGCACCAGCTCCTGCTTCCAGGGCGTCACCACCGTGCTGATGGGCAACTGCGGCTTCACCCTGGCGCCCTGCCGCGGCGAGGAGGCCGACCTCGTCATGCGCAACCTCGAGCGCGCCGAGGACATCAGCCGCGCCGCCATGAAGGCCGGCATCAAGTGGCGCTGGGAGACCTTCCCCGAGTTCCTCGACGTGCTGGAGACGCTGCCCAAGGGCATCAACTACGCGGGCTACATGGGCCACTGCGCGCTGCGCACCTACGTGATGGGCCAGCGCGCCTTCACCGACGAGGCGACCGAGGACGATCTCAAGGCGATGGTGCATCACACCCGCGAATCGATCGCCGCCGGTGCGCACGGCTTCTCGACGACGCGCAGCGCCAGCCACATGACCTCGGACGACAAGCCGGTGGCGAGCCGTCTCGCCACCTGGGAAGAGTTCGAGACCCTCGTCAAGGCGATGGGCGCCGGCATGGTCGAGGTCGCCGGCGAGCCGCGTGGCGCCGAAGGCGACAAGGCGCGCGCCTACTATGAGGGCTTGAGCAAGCTCGCCATCGAGAGCGGCCGGCCGATCACCTTCGGCCTGTTCAGCCGGCGCACCAACCCGGGCACCTGGCGCACCACCTTCGACATCATCGAGCGCACCTGCCGGCAGGGCGGGCGCATGTTCGCCCAGGTGCACAGCCGGGCGCTGAACGTGCTGCTTTCCTTCGAGACGCATCTGCCGTTCGACAAGTGGGACATGTGGCGCGACATGCGCAAGCTGCCGTTGGCCGAGCAGAAGCAGTGGCTGCTCGACGCCGACAAGCGCCGCCGGCTGGTCGAGATCGCGTCGAAGCCCTACGAGGGCCCGACCGTGCTCGGCGCGGAAGCGCGGCCGCCGAAGTGGGACTGGATCTACGCCCTGACCGATATGAAGGGCCCGCACAAGAGCATGGCCGAGCTGGCGCGCCAGAAGAACACCCATCCGGTCGACCTGATGATCGACATGGCGCTGGAGCGCGACATGAAGTTCTTCATGATCCAGCCGATCGCCAACGAGGACCAGGCCGAGGCGCTGGAGCTGATGAAGCATCCGCGCTCGGTCGTGACCTTCTCCGATTCCGGCGCCCATGTCTCGCAGATCATGGACTCCTCGCTGCAGACGCATCTCTTGAGCCACTGGGTGCGCGAGAAGCAGGCCTTCACGCTCGAGGAGGCGGTGAAGCTCATCACCAACGACACCGCCACGCAGTTCGGCTTCCACGATCGCGGCCTGTTGCGCGAGGGGCTGGCGGCCGACATCGTCGTGTTCGATCCCGACACGGTCGGCCCGCACATGCCCGAGGTCGTCGCCGATCTGCCGGCCGGCGCCAAGCGGCTGAAGCAGAAGTGCGACGGCATGATGGCCACCATCGTCAACGGCCAGGTGCTGCTGCGCGACAACCAGCCGACCGGCAACCTGCCAGGCAAGCTGCTGCGCCGGAAGCGTCACTAGGAGCACGATGGCCGCAGCGACCGGTTCCTACGATTCGCTGCTGGCCGAGCTCGCGATCCCGCATCGCGCGAAGGCCGCGTATCGACAATCGCAGGCGGCCGGCCGCGATGCGCTGCCGGCGGTGCGGCGCGGCCTGCGGCACGACAACGCCGACGTTCGCTACTGGTGCTGCCAGTATCTCGATCGTTTCCTCGAGCCGGACGTCTTGGCCGACCTGATTGCGATGCTCGACGACAGCGATCCGCGCGTGCGGCAGACGACGCTGCACACGCTCGCCTGCGATCGCTGCAAGGAAGGCGACTGCCGCCCGGAGCAGGGAGCAGTCCTGCCGCGCGCCATCGACATGCTGGCCAACGATCCCGACGC
>JADHLS010000194.1 GCA_016780605.1 Reyranella sp. | reverse complement strand
AGGCCTGTGGCAAGTGGGTGTGAAGACAATCGACTTCTCGTGGACGATCTCGTAAATCGAGTTTCCGCAGCATAGGTGCGGTCAAGCTCCGCCGGATTCCGTAATGAACGATATCGTACCTTCGAGACATATCTCTGTGATCGGATTGGGATATGTCGGGCTGCCAGCCGCGGCGACCTTCGCACGATCGGGCCAGTCTGTTGTCGCCTTCGACATCGACAAGCGCCGCATCGCCGAGCTTGCCGCGGGCCACGACCGCACCGGTGAGGTCGAGCCCGCCGACCTCAAAGTCGAGACCCTGCATTTCACCGCCAACCCCGAGGATCTGCGGAGCGCCGACTTCCACATCGTCACTGTCCCCACTCCCATCGACGCCAGCAAGAACCCCGACCTCGAGCCCCTGCGCCGCGCCTCGACGACGATCGGCCAGATCCTCAAGAAGGGCGACATCGTGGTCTACGAATCCACGGTCTATCCCGGCGTTACCGAGGAGGTCTGCATCCCGGTGCTCGAGCGCAGCTCAGGCCTCAAATGGAAGACCGACTTCAACGTCGGCTACTCGCCCGAGCGCATCAATCCGGGCGACAAGGAGCGCCGCTTCGACACCATCCTGAAGATCGTGTCGGCGGACACGCCCGAGACGCTGGAGATCGTCGACGCCGTCTACCGCAGCGTCGTTCGCGCCGGCACGCACCGGGCGCCGTCGATCAAGGTCGCCGAGTTCGCCAAGGTGCTGGAGAACACCCAGCGCGACATCAATATCGCGCTGATCAACGAGGTGGCGCTGATCTCCGACCGCCTCGCGATCGACACCCGCGACGTGCTCGAGGCCGCCGGCACCAAATGGAACTTCCTGCCCTTCAAGCCCGGCCTGGTGGGCGGCCACTGCATCGGTGTCGATCCCTTCTACATCGCCCACAAGGCCGAGGAGGTGGGCTACCATCCGCACGTCATCCACTCCGGACGCCGCGTCAACGACAGCATGGGCGTCTACGTCGCCAACCGCGTCGCCCGCTCGATCATGCGGCGATCAACGACGGAAGGGGCTGGGAACGGCCGCCCCGTGGTGACGGTGCTGGGAGTCACCTTCAAGGAAAACGTGCCCGACATACGCAACACGCGTGTCGTCGATATCGTGCGCGAGCTCGAGGATTTCGGCATCACGGTGCAGCTGCACGACCCGGAAGCCGACGGCGACCTCCTGAAGGAGGAATACGCGCTATCGCTGACGCCGCTGGAGAAGCTCAAGCCTGCCAACGCCGTCGTGTTGGCGGTGGCCCACTCCAGCTACCGCAAGGGCGGCTGGGACCTGGTGAAGCCGTTGCTCCTGCCCGGCGGCGGCTTCGTGGCCGACGTCCCTGGCTTGCTCGACCGCGCCTCAACGCCGAAGGGCGTGACGCTCTGGCGACTCTAGATCGTCGCCCTCACATCGGCGGCGTCAGCCCGTCCTTCCCGACCAGCAGCCGCCCCGCCGTCATGCCGCCATCGGCCCCCTTCGTCGCCCCCAGGAACACCTTGGCGCCGGGCTTGGCGTCGCTGCGCTCGCCGGGCGCGAAGGTGACGATGGGCGTGCCGGGCTTCACCTTGATGGTCTGCGTGCCGTCCTTGTATTTGAGCGTCAGTGTCTGGCCGTCGGGCGCCGCCGCCACCGTCGCCACGGTGGCGTTGGTCATCATGCTCTCGGGCTGCAGGTCCCAGGGATAGTGGCCTTCGTTGGAGCCGCGGGCGGCCTCGGGAAAGATCAGCACCTCCAGCGCATTCAAGCTGCCGTCAGGCCCCTTCATCGAGGCGATGCCGACGAAGCTCCCCTCCTTGATGTCGGCCAGGGTCATCGGGCTCACCAGCATCACCGACCAGTTATCGGCGAGCTTCACCGGCACGGTCGTGCCCTCGCGCGTGGCGATGGTGGCGGTGGTGCCGTCGATCGCGGCTATCGAGCCGCGCAGCCGGGTCGGCGCCTGCGCCGCCGCGGCAGTCGTGAACGCGAGCAGAGCAAGCAAGGTGAGCGCGATTGGACGCATGGCTTTCATGGAGGCCCTCCCTCGAACGGAGCCAGAGCCTGACACGTCGGGCGGCTCGCGACCGCTTACGTTTGCGTGAGGGACAGTGCCTGCCTAGCCGTCCAGCGTCGACATGAACTGGCGGCGCATGCCGCGCAGCACCAGGGAGGTCAGGCGGCCGCTGACGAAGGCGCCGGTGTCGATGTTGACGCGATGGCCGAGATCCTGGGGCATGTCGCAGATCGTATGGCCGTGCACCACGACCTTGCCCGGCAACGAGGTGCCGCGATGGCGCAGGAACTCGTCGCGGATCCACAAAAGGTCGGCCGGATGCTGCCGCTCCAGCGCGACGCCGGGCCGGACCCCAGCATGGACGAACACATAGTCGCCCACGGTGTGGTGCAGGGCGCAGGCGCGATAGAAGGCGACATGGCTGGCCGGCACGGCGGCGGCCAACGCCGCCCTGAGCTCGGCGGCGCGCTGCGGCGTGTCGGGCAGTCCCCGCAGCGGCACGCCGTACGACAGCAGCGTTTCCAACCCGCCATAGCCCAGCCAATCCAACCCGTCGCTGCGCTCGTCGAGGAAGTCGAGCAGCGCCTCCTCGTGGTTGCCGAGCAGTCGCACGGTAGCAAACCCTGGAAGGGGATCCGCCAACAATCGCTCGACCACACCGCGGCTCGAGGCGCCACGGTCGATATAGTCGCCGAGGAAGACCAGGGTGCGATGGCGGTCTTCGGGGTGGCGAGCGGCATCGGCGGCGATGCGGTCGAGCAGGACCTCGAGCAGGTCGGCACGGCCGTGGATATCGCCCACGGCATAGACCGCCTGTCCTCCGGGAATCGACGCCGGCTCAGCCGGCGAGGCGCGTCCGAACCACCGTGACCAGATCTGGCGCGTGACGCACCCCTATGCCTTTGGCGCTACCTCTTGGCCAGCGTGAGCGGCGGGCGCGCCGACGGGCTGGCCGTCGCCTCTGTACCCGTGCCGTAGTAGCCGCGGTAGCGCGAGTAGTAGTCACCGTGGTCGCCATAGCCGTAGCGCGCATGCTTGGCGAGATTGACTCGGTTGATCACGATGCCGACGTGGTTGGTGACGCCCAGCAGCGCGTTGACCGCGGTCTTGACTACCTCGCGCGGCGTCTTGGCCCACTGCACGATGAACACGGTGTAGTCGGCCAGTCGCGAAATGATGCGCCCATCCGACACCGCCATCACCGGCGGGCCGTCCAGGATCACGAGGTCGTAGCGCTCCGAGAAGGTGGCCAGCGCCGCCTTCATGGCATGCGATTCGAGGATTTCCGGCGCATTCGGCGTGTTGGGCCTGGCCAGGATGTAGTCGACGCCCGACCCTTCATGGCGCTTGGTACACTCCTCCAGCGTCTTCAGGCCCATCAGGTAGTCGTCGATGGTGCCTGACCGATCCTTCATGCCGAGCGCGGCCGACATCCTGGCCTGACGCAGGTCGAGGTCGACAATCAGCACGCGCCGCGAGGCGTTCATCTTGGTGAGCAGGCCGCCAAGCGACGCCACGAATGTCGTCTTGCCCTCACTCGGCGTAGCGGAGGTGACGGCGACGACCCTGGGCGGCCGGTCGAGGCTGCCGAGGCTGATGGCGGTGAAGACGGCCCGGATCGCCTCAGCGGCGGGCGCCGTCGTGTTCTCCAGGACATGCCCGACGACGTTGGAACGGTTGGCGGCGGAGCCCTTGACCTCGGGCACCATGCCCAACACCCCGACGCCGGTTGCCTCCTCGACCTGCGCGGCGGAGCGGAAGACGCGATCGAGCTTCTCGGCGGCGACGGCGCCCGCCATGCCGAGCAGACAGCCGATCAAGAAGGCCGCCATCAGGCCGGACTTGTAGTTCGGCGAGGACGGGGCGCCGGACGGGTAGGCATAGGCCAGGATACGCGCATCGGCCCGCTGGATGTCCTGCTGCTCGCGCAGTTCCTTGAAGCGGGTGAGGAAGCTCTCGTAAAGCGTGCGGTTCGACTGAGCCTCACGCTCCAGCTGCTTCTGTTCTGCTTCGTATTGGCTCGCCGTTCCGGACACGACCGCGGCCTTGTCGACCATCTCCTTGAGCTCGTCCTCTTCGGCCTTGGCGGCGTCGAGCTCGGCGCGCACGGCGAGCGTGATGCGCTGCGTCTCGCTCAGGAAGCGGGAGCGAACCGCCGCGAGCTCGTTGCGCGCCTGGATCATCTTGGGATGGTTGTCGCCCAGCATCGATGACAACTCGGCCATCTTGCGCGTAAGCTCAACGTCCTGGATTCGCAAGGCGGCCAGCGTCGTGTTGCCCGACACTTCGGCAATGTTGGCGATCTCACCCGGGTTGAGGCTTGCCTTGCTGAGCGCGACCAGGCGTGCCTCGCGCTCGATACGCTTGGTGCGGGCGGCGACATACTTGCCGTTCAGCTCGGACAGGGTCTGGGTCGAAACCGCGCCCTCGGGACTGCCGGCCAGCCCCTTGTCGCGGCGATAGGCGGCGGCCGCTTCCTCGGCCACCTGGAGATTGCGGCGCAGCTCGGCGAGGCGCTGTTCCAGCCACTCGGTGGCGCGGCGGTTGGCTTCGTTCTTGGTGTCGATCTGGTCGGCGAGATAGGCTTCGGCGATGGCGTTGGCGATGCGCGCCGACATCGCCCCGTCGGGACTCTCGACGGTGATCAGGATGACGTAGGTGCGACCCATCAGCGTGACGCTGAGATGGCCGGCAACGGCGCCGATCGCGGCGCGCCGGCGCGGATCGCTCTCCTCGGCGGCGCGGCTCGAGCGCGCCGGCTGAGCCTGCTGCTGCGGCTTGGGCGCTGGCGCCAGCAGGGTCGAGATGCCGGTGGACCACAGCTCGCGCAAGGGGGCGAAGGCTGAGTCGATGAAGCCCGGCGGCTTGGTACCGTTGAAGTCCGGATTGTTGGCCAACCCCAGCTTGTCGACGACCCGGCCGATCAGGAAGTCGGACTGGATGACCTCGAGCTCGCTCTGGATAGCGCCCATATTCATCGGATCGACGCCCGACAGCGCCGCTTCCGTGGTGACGACCTTCGAGGTCCGCGTGTCGAGCAACAGGCGGGCCAGGGCTTTGTACATCGGGGTGGCCTGCGCGATGATCAACGCCATCAGCGCCACCGCCACCAGACCGCAGCCAACGATCAGCGCCTTGCGGCGGTTGAGCAGACGCAACCATTCCCACAGCTCATTGGGGGCATCGCCCGAACGAACGGGCGCCAGCACGGCAGGCTCGGACGCCGGTACGATCCGGTTTGCGGCCGAGTCATCGACGATCTGGTCGACCCTAGGAAACGATCCCATCCCAATTCACTCCGCGACTAAAGTATACTCGCGACGACACCCATAAACGACGTCCCGGAGATGCCTTTTGGGGCACCTCGCGGTCTTCCTTCCCAATACCGGCGGCCCCACACCGCCATTCCAAACGCCTACGCCACTGCCCTATCGGCGGATCAGAACCAGCGCTCCGGTACCCGAATGATGTCGCCCGGGCCCACCGGGCTATCCTCGGTCACGGTTTCTTCCATGCCCTGGGTCTGATTGAACCGCTGAATCGTCATGCGCGCCTTGGAGGCCCGCCGGGTGAACCCACCCGCAATAGCCACCGCCTGGGCCACATTTATCCCCGAAACATAGGGAAATGACCCCGGCCGACCAACCTCACCGAGAATGTAGAAAGGCCTGCGGGCGACCAAGTCCACGCTCAATCTGGCGACGCGCAGGAGCCCGTCGATCCGGTAGCGCGTCCGCAGTGTCTCCTCAATCTCGGCCGTGGTCATGCCCACCACCGAAACCCGCCCGGCCATGCGTGGCGAGATCATGCCTGCCGAGTCGATCTCATACTCGCCGGACAGCTCAGGATCGGACACCACGACGATGCGAACCCGATCGCCTGGGGCGACCCGGTATTCGGCCATGCGGATGGTCTGGGTGACCTGCGACGGCTGCTGCAGCGTGTTGGCCGTCATCGGCGGCTGGGGATCGCAAGCGGCAGCGGCCAGCGACAGCGCGACCGCCAATACCACCTTGCGACCCAAGGCGGACAACAAGTCCAGGAGAGCTACGATCCGGATACTCACGGCATCACCGTCTCGCGACCAGACGAATGGAGAACATGTTGCGGCTGAATTGCGGGCCGCCAGCCGCCACATCTGTGCTCGAGCCCTGGCTGTACTCATACAGCGGTCCGATCGAGTATTGCGGACGCACCTCGTAGAGGAAACCGATCGAGGCTTTGATGAAGGTGTCGGTGCGTGGGTTGACGCCGGCGAGGCCGGGCACCGGCGTATAGTCGGCCGTGTTGTAGGAGATGCCGCCGACCGCCTTCCACGGATAGTGGATGTCGTAGACCCAATCGACGCCGAAGACGGTCGAGACGTAGTTCTGGTAGTTCGACAACGCCGATTCATTGATGGATCGGTTGATCGACGGCCGCAGAATCAGGGGCTCGTAGCCGTTCCACGAACCGGCCAACATGAACGTGAAGGCCGATACGGTCGAGCCGTCGGCGGAATAGGTCTGGTTGGTCGTGCCGACCGATCCTTCCAACGTCGTCTTGGGGCCGAGCGTCCACAACATGCCGGTGTTGACATTCCACCCGGTGGAATCGCGCTGCTGACCCGCAACGTTGACCACCTGCGCATAGACGCGCTGGTTGAGACTGGATCCCACGAACAGCGAAACGCGATCGGTGATCTCGTAGCCGACGCGCAGCTTCTCCTCGTACTCGGTGCGGTCGCGGCTGGATCCCGGCAAGCCCGTCGCGGTGATGGTGCTGTAGTCGTAGAACCAGTACTTCGTTGCCGCTACGCCGAGCTGATAGAAGAGACGATTGAATCGTTGATAATATCCAAGCTCCACCGGAATCGTATCGACCACGGTCGGCGCCTGGGCGAACGAGACGTTCGGCGTACCGAGCGCCTCGGTGCTGCGCCGATAGGCGATGAGGCCGGTGGCGTAGATGTCGTTGCGGATGTCGAGCTTACCGTCGACCTGCACGGTATAATTCTGGAAGTTCTGCGTCGGTGCCGACTGATAGAAGCCGAAGCCGCCCGCCGCGAGAAAACGCAGCGAATGGTTCAGCCATTCCGAGCGGAGTTCGGCCGACGGCCGCGCGAGCACGAACGGCGACGGCGTTGTCGGCGCCGCCGTGGCGAACACGTTGTCGTCGTAGCCCACATTGATATCGAGCTGCGAATACAGCGTGAATGCGCCGATGCTCGTGCCGAGCTCGTTGCCGTCGGCCCGCTGGCCGGCGGCCGGTGTTGATGTGGTGACGTCAGGCAAGTCGACCTGCGGCGTCTGCTGGTCGAGCGTCTGCTTCGCCGGCGACGGCGTCTCGACCTGTGCCTGCGCCACCGACATGGCGCACGACAGCAACACCCAGCCCACCAGAGGTGACCAGATCAGCTGTACGCGAGACGCACGAATTGTCATGGAACTGGCAGACCATCCCGGCAACGGACCAAGCGTCGGCTGGAAGAAACTGTGTCCCGATCCGTGCGCGTTAGGACCCGCTGACATATTGGACCGGATTAGTCGGCACCGGCGCCGGCGTCGGTGGAGTGTACGTCGTCGGTGTGAAGGTCGGCGTGCTCGGCGTCGGCGTCGGTGCGGATGTCGCCGTGAACGTAGGCTGCGGCGTCACGACGGTGTCCACCAGTGCCGCGAGCGCGCTGCTGCTGAGATTGCTCCCGACCAACTGGGCGAGCAGCTGATTCATCGACGTCACGTTGCCGCTCGACAGCGTGGCAAGCTGAGCCGGCGCCAGCGCGAGGGCGGGACCGTCAGCCGGCGGCGCCGGCGGCAGGCCACCGACGTTCGGCATCGACAGCGCGTTAAGACCGCCCGGCACTGCGACCGGCGCAACGGCCTGCAACGGCGCAGCGTTCTGCAACGGTCCCGCATTCTGAAGCGGACCAGCACTTTGCAACGGGCCAGCGCTCTGCAGCGGACCTGCCCCCTGCAGCGGCCCTGCTCCTTGAAGCGGACCCGCTCCTTGAAGAGGCCCAGCGCCCTGCAACGGACCGGCGGCCTGCCGCCCAGGAGCCGGCTGACCGTCTGGACCCGGAGCAGCGCCAGGCGCGGCTGTCCCAGGATCGACGCCCTGAAGCGGTCCTGCGCCCTGCAACGGGCCACTGCCCTGTTGTGGGCCGGAGCCCTGCTGCTGCCGCTGAGAAATGGGCGGATTCTGCGCCTGGTTCTGCTCGGCCTGCGCCTGCTGCTGGTTCTGTCCCTGCTGAGTCTGGCCCTGAGCCTGGTCGGCGGGAGCCTGCGCGTGCACCGACGCGCACCACAGCAGAGATGCCAGCACAACACACTGCGCCCGGAATGCAATTTTAGTCATGTGACCCAGCCCAGCCGCTCCGGCTCCCCCGCCACTGCGCGGCCCTGAATGTAACGTTGACGCCCCGCTCGGCCCGTTCGATCGAGCGAACGCGGTCCCACCCGGGTTATAGGGCAAGATACCGGA